>NZ_JBPGXM010000280.1:0-230 GCF_056755495.1 Leifsonia sp. KNZ12-8B | reverse complement strand
GGCTAGCCCGGGCCCCGGGGCCCCGCACAAACCCCGCCCCCCCCCCCCACCCCCCCCCCGGGCGGGGGGGGCGCCCCCGCGGGCGCCCCCCCCCCCCCCCACCCCCCCCCCCCCCACCCCCCCCCCCCCCCCCCCCCCCCCCACCACACAAAAACCCCCCCCCGCCTCCCCGCGGTGGGTGTTTTTTTGCGGGGCCCCCGCGGCTGGTGCCGGACCGGGGGCTACTGCAC
>NZ_JBPGXM010000279.1:0-231 GCF_056755495.1 Leifsonia sp. KNZ12-8B | reverse complement strand
GGGGGTTGGTGTGGTGGGGTCTTCGTTGTGTTTGGCTTGTTTTTCCTCGTGGTTGTTTTGGTTTTTTTATTTTTTGGGGGTTTTGGGCCTGTTGGGCGTTCCTCACCACTGTGCGGGGTTCGCGGGGGGGGTGTTGGTTTTGGTCTGCAGTAACTGCCTGCGCTGTTTCTTCTACTTGCTGGGCCGCACGGGTTTGTTTACCTGGGTCTTGCGGGTTGGGTGGGCGTAGAC
>NZ_JBPGXM010000278.1:0-237 GCF_056755495.1 Leifsonia sp. KNZ12-8B | reverse complement strand
CCCCTGCGCGAGAAACTCGGTCGCGAACCGGGCGCGGCGGGCGCGCAGCTCGTCGTCGGTCGCCTCCCGCGGGGCCGCGACCGTGCTCCGGATGCCGCCCGCCGAGTACGGCCGGCCGGCCATGCGCGCCTCGAACTCGGCGCCGCGGTCATCCCGGGCTTCGTGGACAGCCACACCCATCTGGTGTTCGCGGGCGACCGCCGCATCCTCCACCACGTCCGCATCGGAGACGGGGGC
>NZ_JBPGXM010000277.1:0-241 GCF_056755495.1 Leifsonia sp. KNZ12-8B | reverse complement strand
GCGCTACGCGCCGGTGCTGCCGCCGACGCCGCCGCCGACCGCGCCTGCGCCCGCCGAGCGCCGGCGGCGGGCCACCAGGAGCACCGCGCCGCCCAGCAGCAGCGCCACGGCGGCGACGATCCCGGCGACGGTCGCGGCCGTGCCGACGTCCGAGCCGGTGGAGGCGAGGGCCGGGTCGGCGACGCCGCCCCACCCCGCGCCGGCGCCCCGTCCCGGCCCTGCGACGGCCGCCGACACCCTG
>NZ_JBPGXM010000276.1:0-242 GCF_056755495.1 Leifsonia sp. KNZ12-8B | reverse complement strand
GTCAGGCGGGCGGGGGTGGCGGCGCCCGCCGGGCGGGGGGAGGCCGCGCCCGCCGCCCCCCCCGCCAGCCCCCCCGCCCCCCCGCCGCCCCGGCCCGCCCCGCGGGGGGCCCCCCCCCGCCGCCCCCCCCCCCCCCAACCCCCCCCCATTGGCAAAGCCCGGGGGGACACCAACGACGACACGCAGGCCAGCGCGGTGAAAATAGCCCACAGAGGCACCAGCGCCCACAAATAACCCCCCGC
>NZ_JBPGXM010000275.1:0-245 GCF_056755495.1 Leifsonia sp. KNZ12-8B | reverse complement strand
ACAGCGCCGACACGACGACGTACGCGGTCACCCCGATCAGCGCAGGCGCCCGGCGCCCGAACCGGTCCGAGAGCGGCCCTGCGATCAGCTGGCCGGCGGCGAGGCCGATCAGGCACGCGGTCACGGTCAGCTGGGCGGTCGAGGTCGCGGCGCCGAGCTCGGCGGTGAGGGCGGGCAGCGCGGGCAGGTAGAGGTCCATCGAGATCGGGCCGAACACGGTCAGCACGAGCAGCAGGGACGCGAGG
>NZ_JBPGXM010000274.1:0-245 GCF_056755495.1 Leifsonia sp. KNZ12-8B | reverse complement strand
TATCAGTTGAAGGAGACGCAGGCTCCTGCCGGGTATTACGCGTTGGCGAACCCGGTGCGGTTCACGGTCGCGGCGGATGGAACGCTGGCGCTGCTGTCTTCTGATCCGAATGTGTCGTTGAGTGATCAGACGATCACGGTGAAGGATGTCGCGATGCCGGTGGATGTGGTGAAGGTCGGTTCCGATGGGGGCACGAATGTGCCGCTGAATGGTGCGGCGTTCCTGGTGTTCCCGTTCAGCGGGTT
>NZ_JBPGXM010000273.1:0-246 GCF_056755495.1 Leifsonia sp. KNZ12-8B | reverse complement strand
GGGCCGGTGGGCCCGGTGCCGGTGGCCCGGGTGCGGGTGGCCCGGGCGATGCCGGGCCGGACGCCGACGGGCGCCCCGAGCCTCCCGTCTTCACCGCCCCGGCCGGCGGCCACCAGGTCTGACGCGGGTCCGGCCGCTGTCGCGCCGGTCCCGTCTCGCCCGTCGCCGTCGGGCAACCCCCCCGCGCGCCGGCCAGAAGGCGTCGCGGGCGGGGAGCGGGGCGGGGTTGAGAAATCCCCGGGCCCC
>NZ_JBPGXM010000272.1:0-249 GCF_056755495.1 Leifsonia sp. KNZ12-8B | reverse complement strand
ATGGACCTGCCCCAGCGTCAGGCGGGGATCGAGCAGCCGCCCATAGTCGTCGAAGATGACGTAACGATCGAGCCTGACCTCGCCGGTCTCGGGATCGATCTCGACTTCGGCGACATGGCAACCGTTCGGAAACGTGTAGCGATCGCATAGATGCGTGGCGCGGTGCGCGAGGCCGGGAGCAACATCGTCGCCGGGCGATTGGCGGGAGACCCGCGCGACCTCGTCGAGGCCGATCTCCTGCCCGGTTGC
>NZ_JBPGXM010000271.1:0-261 GCF_056755495.1 Leifsonia sp. KNZ12-8B | reverse complement strand
GGGGCCCGCGCGGGCGCCCCCCGGGGGGGGGGCGGGCGCGCGGCCGGGGGCGGGGGGGGGCGGGGGGGGGGGGCCCCGCGGCGGCTGCGACGACGCCGGCCGCGACGGCCGTCGCCGAGCGGCCGCGCGCGACGCCGCCGGTGCGCAAGCTGGCGCGCGAGCTCGGCGTCGACCTCGCCTCCCTCACCGGCAGCGGCGACCGGGGGCTCATCACCCGGCACGACGTGGAGGCGGCGGGGGCCGTCGGCTGCGCTCCCGCGC
>NZ_JBPGXM010000270.1:0-245 GCF_056755495.1 Leifsonia sp. KNZ12-8B | reverse complement strand
GGCCTCCGCCGTCCCCTGCGACACGCCGCCGTCGTCCCGGCACCCTCCTCCGTCGTCGCCCCGGACCCGCCCCGGACGCGGGCAACCGACATCGAAGGCGCCCCCGACGCTCGCCGCCACACCCTCCAGCGTTCCCCGCAACACACCGCCGCCCACCAGCCCTCGGAATCACCCCTCAGGCGCCCGCTCCTCATCACGCACGCCGCCCGGCGAACGCCCCCACAACCTGTCTCTTATACACATCT
>NZ_JBPGXM010000269.1:0-282 GCF_056755495.1 Leifsonia sp. KNZ12-8B | reverse complement strand
GCACGAGCACGACGAGCCCGGCGATGATGCTGATGATGCCGTAGGTGATCGCCCAGCCCGAGGAGGCGGCGCGCCCGGACTCCACCAGCGCCATGACGCCCTCGATGATCCAGCCGATGCCGATGAAGGCGACCGCGAGGATCACCAGTGTGGTGGCGGCCGCCGTCACGTTCTTGAGGGCCACGATTCCGGCGATGACGAGCAGGACGCCGAGGATGATGTTCAGCGTCCGGATCCCGCCGCCGATGCCGCGGCTGAAGATGCCGATGCCGATGCGCATGA
>NZ_JBPGXM010000268.1:0-291 GCF_056755495.1 Leifsonia sp. KNZ12-8B | reverse complement strand
GCGTTGACGTTCACCTCGGATGCGTCGGTGCCGGCGGGGACGGTGCGGTTGTCCGGGTTGGTGGCGGGGACGCAGTACGCGTTGGTGGAGATGGTCGCCCCGACCAAGCATGCGTTGCTGGCGGAGCCGATCCAGTTCAGCGTGGACGCGGGGAAGACGATCACGATTGCGCAGGCGTCGTTCCATCCGGAGGCGAAGGTGGACGCGAATCAATTGACGATCACCGACCCTGCCTCGATCGTGTTGCCGTTCACCGGGGCTGGTGCGGGGTGGCAGTACGGGTCCGCTGGT
>NZ_JBPGXM010000267.1:0-304 GCF_056755495.1 Leifsonia sp. KNZ12-8B | reverse complement strand
GTTGGCCGCGGGGGCCGCGGGTGCGGGTGGTGCCGCGGGTGCGGCTGGTGCAGCGGAGGCTGCCGGGGCCGCGGGTGCGGCTGGTGCAGCGGAGGAGGCTGCCGGAGCCGCTGGTGCAGCGGGAGCTGCTGGTGAGGGGGCCGCGGGTGCCGGCGCCGGCGCGGCCGATGCAGCCGGCGCGGCCGCCGGCACGGGGGCGGCAGGCGCCCCCGCCGCCACGGGCGCGGCCGAGCCTCCGGACGTCACGCGGCGCATGCCCACCGCCGAGGCCGGCGCCTCCGGCCCGCCGACGGCGCCGACCGTC
>NZ_JBPGXM010000266.1:0-318 GCF_056755495.1 Leifsonia sp. KNZ12-8B | reverse complement strand
GGATCGGGCTCGCCTGGGCGATGCTCCGCCGCCGCCCCGGCGACCCCGATTCCCCCGTCTTCGAGCCCCACCAGCGGCTCACCGCGTACCAGGCGCTGCACGGCTACACCGTCGGCGCCGCCCGCGCGCAAGGCGACCGCGACCTCGGCTCCCTCACCCCAGGAGCCCGCGCGGACTACGCCGTCTGGGATGCCGACCCGCTCGCCGTCCCGGCCGACGAGCTGCCGCAGGTCCCCGTGACCAGCGCGGTCGCCCGCCCCCCCGCCAGAACCCCCCCCCCCACCCCCCCCCCCCCCCCACCCCCCCCCCCCCCCCCCC
>NZ_JBPGXM010000265.1:0-320 GCF_056755495.1 Leifsonia sp. KNZ12-8B | reverse complement strand
TACCCCTACTTCGAGAGGCTCCAGAAGTGGCCGATGCCGCCCGGGTGGTCGACGGTGATGGCCTCGTCGAGGTCGCGGTAGTCGCTGTCCTCGTTGTGGCCGACCATCTTGATCTTGATCTGGCCGTTCACGTTCTCGACCGCCGAGACGATCTGCACGTGGTCGAGCGAGTCGTTGTCGTTCCAGTCGAACATCACGATGTCGCCGACCTTGATCTTGTCGCGCTGGTCGAACGAGTACTCGGTCAGGCCGAGCTCGGCGGCGTTGGCGCGGAAGTACGCGTCCATAGACGGCACGTAGCCCCAGGCGGGGCTCCAGTC
>NZ_JBPGXM010000264.1:0-309 GCF_056755495.1 Leifsonia sp. KNZ12-8B | reverse complement strand
AGATGTGTATAAGAGACAGCTCCGGCTCGTCGGTCGTCACCAGCGACGCCGTGCCTGACGCATGGTCGATCACGAGGGCGCGGTCGACCAGCAGGAACGCCGCGTCGGGCCCGACGGTCGCGGCCACGGGAGCACCGGCGGCGGACGCGCCCGCCTCGTAGCCGAGGACGCCGAACCAGCCCAGCGGGCTTCCCGGCGCGTGGCGGGGCCGCGACGCGAGGTCGGCTCGCAGCGCGAAGAGGATGTCGCCGGGCGCGGTGACGCCGTCACGGGTGAGCGTGCCGGCGGCGACCGAGGACGTGAGGACGC
>NZ_JBPGXM010000263.1:0-351 GCF_056755495.1 Leifsonia sp. KNZ12-8B | reverse complement strand
ATCGCCGCCCACGACGACGGGTCGGTCGTCGTGCGCGAGACGCTGCCGGAGGACGTGCCCGCGTACGCCGACCTCCCGAGCGCGCTCACGCCCGCCGCCCCGCCCAACACGCGGGCGCTGGCCGAGGCGATCCGCGAATGGGGTTCCGCGCTGCTCGCCGCCCGCCACGCCGACGGCTGGCCGGTCGACGCGACCGTCGACCTCCTGCGCCGCACCCCGCCGCGCACCCGGTCGGGAGCGCTTGCGCCGGAGGCCGGCGCGGCGGACGGCGGCGGCGCGGCGGACGGGGGCGACGGCGGCGACGGCCGCATCGGCGCCGTGCTCGCGAGCCTGCTCGACCTGGACCGGTCC
>NZ_JBPGXM010000262.1:0-354 GCF_056755495.1 Leifsonia sp. KNZ12-8B | reverse complement strand
CGGCCGCCCGGGGGGGGCTGGGCGCCGCCTCCCGCCCCCCCCCCCCCCCCCCCCCCCCCCCCCCCCCCCCCCCCCCCCCCCCCGGGCCACACGACTCGGGGGTCAGGAGGGGACGACCGGGACCGGCTCCGTGTCCGGGATCGGGGACGCGTCGCGGCCGCGCAGGTCGGGATGCACGCGGTGCGCGAGCGCAGCGACCACGAAGCCGACGAACGCGAAGGCGGCCGCGACCCAGAACGCACCGGCCGGGCCCGTCCCGTCGATGAGGAAGCCCGCGAGCGCCGAGCCCAGCGCTGCGCCGATGAGCTGCCCGGTGCCGACCCAGCCGTACGCCTCGGCCGTGTCCGAGAACTT
>NZ_JBPGXM010000261.1:0-368 GCF_056755495.1 Leifsonia sp. KNZ12-8B | reverse complement strand
CGGACGCCAAGGGCGGCTCGACCTCCTCGAAGGTGACCACGGCGCCCGGCACCGCCAAGGGCTACGTGGGCGCGGCGAAGGACGTCACCATCGACAAGTGCGATGCGGCCAAGTCGCCCGCATCGTTCTCGGGCACCGTCACCAACCCCGAGAAGACCAAGCAGTCCTACCGCATCTACGTCTCGGTGCTGGCGGGCGACGCGACCCTCGGCATCGCGCAGGTGAACGTCGACGACGTCGAGCCGAAGGCGAAGAAGTCGTGGAGCGGCACCTCCGACTCCGGGGCCGAGAACGGCCGGTGCGTGCTCCGCGTCGAGCGCACCCCTGCCAAGTAGTCCGACGCCGCGCCCGGCGATCCGCATCCTGTC
>NZ_JBPGXM010000260.1:0-426 GCF_056755495.1 Leifsonia sp. KNZ12-8B | reverse complement strand
GCCGTGCCGAACGTGTCGCGGTCGCCCTGCAGCACCAGCACGGGCACGTCCGGCGTGAGCAGTTCCTCCAGGCGGGACTTCTCCGGCCGTCCGGGTGGGTGGAGGGGGAAGGCGAGGCAGACCACTCCGACCGCACCCACCTCCGTCGCCGTGCGGCAGGCGACCCGGGCTCCGGCGCTGCGGCCGCCGACGATCAGCGGGAGGTCGCCGACGGCCTCCCGGACCGCGGCGGCCGTCTCCAGCCAGGCGGCGTCCAGCTGCGGCGGGCGCGGGGCCACCCGCCGCCCCGCAACCCGCCCCCGCGGCGGGTGGGGCCGCCCCCGCCCGCCGCGCGGCCCGCCGCCCCCCCCGCCCCCCCCCCCCCCCCCCCCCCCCCCCCCCCCCGCGCCGCTAGCGGAGGTCGTGCGGAGTGGAGGGGATGAGGCC
>NZ_JBPGXM010000259.1:0-543 GCF_056755495.1 Leifsonia sp. KNZ12-8B | reverse complement strand
GCACCCAGCCGCCGAGCTCCTCGCGCTCGATCGCCGGCCAGCCGCGGTCGGCCAGGAGGTCGAGCAGGGCGGGGTCGGGGTCGGGGGACGTGGGCATCCCACGAGGCTAGCGGGAGGCGTACCGTGCGGAGCATGACCGACACCACCGCCGCCGACTCCCCCTCCGCCCCGACCGCCGACGGCGTGGGAGCGAGCGCGAAGACGGTCGCGCACGTCGTCCACTATCGCCGGAAGACGTACGTGACCCGGCCCGCCGAGGGGTACGCGCTGCTGAAGCGGGTGCGCACGCTGCTGCGCGACGGCACCACGGACCTCGTGCCGCTGGTGCACCGCGACGGCTTCGTGTGGCTGGCGGTCGGCCCGAGCATCCCGATCGCCGTCGACGAGATCGAGACCGACCCCGGCCACTCCGAGCAGCACACCCTCCACCGCCTCGGCCTGACCTGACCCCGGCCCGCCGGGCCGCGGGGCGGCCGCGCCGCCGAAAAAAAAAAAAAAGAAGGGGGGGGGGGGCGGGGTTTTTTTTTTGGGGTGTGGGGGGGG
>NZ_JBPGXM010000258.1:0-560 GCF_056755495.1 Leifsonia sp. KNZ12-8B | reverse complement strand
GTGGGGTCCGTGGGGTCGGTCGGTGTCACGGGCGTCACCGCGCTGCCGACGCCGGGGGTCGGCGCGGCGAGGTCGGCGATCAGCGTGGCGGTCGTCCCCGTGGCCGGGTTGGTGAACTGGGCGACCTTGTCCGCGGTCGCGGTCCGCGTCGGAAGCAGCGAGGAGGCGAGGACCGTGCCGGAGGAGTCGGCGAGGAGGAACGTGCGGTTGCCCGCGTTGGCGATGCCGTCCTGCCCGGTGAGGTGCACGATCGGGTAGCCGTTGTCGGGGGTGCCCGTCACGCCCGCCCAGTAGGAGCGGAACTCCTCGTCGGGGTGCGCGGACACGTCGACGCCTCCCGCGACCGTGTAGTCGATGCGCATGACGAGCACGCCGTCCGCCGGCACGACCGCGCCAGCGCTCGTGGTGAGCGCCTTGGGGCTGCTCGCCGCGTACTGCACGACGATGCCCTCGGCCGCGAGGTCGATCGGGGTGGAGGTGGTGTTCTGCACCTCGATGTACTCGAAGTTGTCGCTGCCAGCGTTGTCGGGCGCGATCTCGGAGATGAAGCTGTCTCTTAT
>NZ_JBPGXM010000257.1:0-597 GCF_056755495.1 Leifsonia sp. KNZ12-8B | reverse complement strand
GTGGTGGGGTGGGCGACGCACGCGGGATGGGCGGCGCAGGCCGGGTGGACGACGCAGACGGCGCGTGCGGTGTGGACGGCTGGTTGCCCCTCAGGGTGGCGACGAGGCCGTCGACGGGACGGCGCGCGAGGAGGGACGGGTCGAAGCCGCGGGCGCCGAGGCCCTCCTCGACTCCCGAGCGGAAGAGCGGGTCGGCGAAGAGTCCGCCCGCGAGCACGGCGGGAGTGTCGGTGTTCGCGAGGGCGTCCCTCCACTCGTCCCCCCAGGCACGACGGATCACGACGTCGGCGAGCAGCAGCACCTCCTCCACCGCGCGCGCCACGATGCGGTTCGCGACCGGGTCACCCTCCGCGGCCGCCTGGGTCACGACGCCGGCGAACGCCCCGACCTGCGACTGCGTCAGGCCGCCGTCACGGATGACGCGCCCGACGTCGGGCAGGGCGGGCAGCCCGGTCAGCTCCAGGATGCGCTCGACCAGGACGGTGCGCGGCCCCCGCCCGTCGGCGGCGCGGGCGGCGGCACGGACCGCTTCGCGGCCGATCTCGTCCCCGCCTCCCCAGTCGCCTGTGGGCCAGCCGAGCGCGGGAACGGTCGCCC
>NZ_JBPGXM010000256.1:0-598 GCF_056755495.1 Leifsonia sp. KNZ12-8B | reverse complement strand
GCCTCGCCTCGCCCCCTCACCCCCGGCCACGATTTGCGCCAAATCGTGGTTTTGCGGGTGCCAGAACCGCGATGTGGCGCAAATCTTCGGACGGGGAGGTGGGTGTCGGCGGGGTGACGTACCATGGTCGCCCGGTGCGTCAACGCCCGAAAATGCATTTGCGCGACTCGAACATATGTTCGAAAATAGGAGGGTGTCCCTCGCAGTCGCAGCCCCCTCCGCACCGGTCGCCGACCGGGCGCAGGTGCACGAGCTGCAGACGCGCATCCGGCAGATGCAGGCCACCAAGCTCGAGAGCCGCACGCTGGAGACGCACCCCGCGCTCGCCCCGCTGCTGCCGGGCGGCGCGCTCAAGGCCGGCGCGGCCTACGCGGTGCACGGCTCCACGACCCTGCTGATGGCGCTGCTCGCCGGCCCGAGCGCCGCCGGCGCGTGGTGCGGGGTCGTCGGGATGCCCGACTTCGGCGCCGAGGCGGCCGGCCGGTTCGGCATCGACCTCGAACGGCTCGTCCTGGTGCCGCACCCCGGCGACCAGTGGCTCACCGTGACCGCGGCCGTCGCCGACGTGCTCAGCGTCGTGGTGGTGGCCCCGCCCTCC
>NZ_JBPGXM010000255.1:0-707 GCF_056755495.1 Leifsonia sp. KNZ12-8B | reverse complement strand
CCGCGCGGCCGGGGGCGGGTGCGTCCCCATTTTCCGCGCAGTGGGGGGTCGTTGCCCCCCGACGACGTCAGTATATCGACGCCGAGTCGTGACATCATGTCGCTTCTCGGCGCGGAAACCCGCATCGAGTCACGATTCGGCGTCGATATACTGACGTCGTCTGGGCGCAACGACCGCCCAGTGCTCGAAAAATGGGCACGAAGCCGCCCGCGGAGGCGCGGCGCGCGAGACACATACGGATCCCGTCACTCCGTCACGTCTCGAAAGGCAGCGCCATGCCCTCCGTCTCCGCCCACGTCGCCCTCACCCTCGCCCAGCACGTCGACCACGTCTTCGGCGTCATGGGCAACGGGAACGCCTACTTCCTCGACGCGCTCGAGCGCACCGGCGCCGTCACCTACACCGCGATGCGGCACGAGGCGGGGGCCGTCGTCGCCGCCGACGCATTCCACCGCGCCTCCGGCCGGCTCGCGGCCGCGACGACGACCTACGGCGCCGGCTTCACCAACACCCTGACGGCACTGGCGGAGGCGGTGCAGGCGCACATCCCGCTGCTGCTCGTCGTGGGCGACGAGCCCACCTCCGGGCCCCGGCCCTGGGACGTCGACCAGATCGCCCTCGCCTCGGCCGTCGGCGCGGCCACGGTGATCGCCATCGAGCACGCGCTCTCCTATCGCGTGCCGACCGTCCTCGCGATCCCGTACGAC
>NZ_JBPGXM010000254.1:0-734 GCF_056755495.1 Leifsonia sp. KNZ12-8B | reverse complement strand
GGCGACCATCGCCGAGCTCGTGAAGCGCGCCGCGGGCTGAGCTCTTATACTGGCTGTCATGTCCACCGTCCCTCCCCTGCTGCCCCTCGGGCGTCTGGAGGTCGTCGGCGCGTCGAGCGCCGGCGTGAGATAGCACCGCCCCCGCCCGGCGACACCGCCGGGCCGGCGATTCCGCGCGCCCGCACTCGCGGCGCGCTGCGTGCCTCTTCGTGCACGCGACGACAGTGCTCTCTTCAACGGCTCCGCACGTGCGGAGCGGACAGGTAACAGGACCATGCTCTCTCTCACCGAGGCGCAGCTGCGCGCCTCCTTCGTCAACACCTCCCAGCGCGAGCGGGCGGCCATCGCCATGCCCGACCTCGACGCCGTCGACTGGGACGCCATCGACTACCTCGGCTGGCGCGACCGGAAGCTGCCGACCGTCGGCTACGTCGTGACCGTCGTCGACGGCGAGCCGGTCGGCATCCTGCTGCGCCAGGCCGACGGCGGCGTGCGCGCCCGCCCGCAGTGCTCCTGGTGCGAAGACGTGCACCTCCCCAATGAGGTCGTCTTCTTCATCGCCAAGCGCGCGGGCAAGGCCGGGCGCGACGGCAACACCCTCGGCACGCTCGTCTGCGCCGGCTTCCAGTGCTCCGCCAACGTGCGCAAGCTGCCGCCGCTCGCCTACGTCGGGTTCGACGTGGAGGCGGCCAGGCAGCAGCGCATCGAGGTGCTCCGCGACCGTGTCACCACCT
>NZ_JBPGXM010000253.1:0-818 GCF_056755495.1 Leifsonia sp. KNZ12-8B | reverse complement strand
GGGGGGGGTGGGGGGGGGGGCGGGCTCTTGCTCGGGCTGGGGGGGGGGGCGGGCGCGCCGCCGCCGCCGCGGCGCTCCGGCGCCCCCCCCCCCCCCCCCCCCACGGCCGATCCGGGTGGTGGTCCGTGCTGCGTGCGCCGTCGCGCTGATGGCGCTGCTCGTGCTGTCGCACGGCTCAGCGGGGCCGGGGCTGGTGGGTGCGCTCTACCTCGCGGCCGTCACGGTGCCGCTGGTGGTGATCGACGTGCGCGAGCACCGGCTCCCGAACGCGCTCGTGCTGCCCGGGCTGGTGTTCGCGGCGGTGGGAGCGGTGTGGGCGGCGCTCGCCCGCGGGTCGCCGGAGGCGCTGGCCGTTCCGGTGGTGTGCGCGCTGGCGGCCGGTGCAGGGACGGTCGCGCTGGCGTCGGGTGGCGGCCTCGGCATGGGGGATGCGAAGCTCGCGACGCTGCTCGCGGCGGCAGTCGGGAGCGCGCTGGCGGCGCCGGAGGACGCGGGCAGCGCGGCCGCGAGCGCAGCGGAGGCGGCCGGAAACTCGGCCGGACCGTGGGAGGCCGCCGCGGGGGCCGTGCTGGCGATGCTCGGCGCCGCGACCGTCGTGGCTGCGGAGGCGCGGGGGCGGGCGGAGGAGCTCGCGCTCGGCCCGGTGCTGCTCGCCGCGTTCTGGACGGTGGTGGTGCTGTGGTGACCGGGGGCATCGCCGAGTGGTGGGGAGGTTTGGGGTGGGTGTAAGGGAAGACCCCCACCCCGAACCCGAAACCCACACCACCACCGCGCGCGGGGGGTTTTAAAAAAACCGGCCCCCCCAGGCCACGGCGGGG
>NZ_JBPGXM010000252.1:0-826 GCF_056755495.1 Leifsonia sp. KNZ12-8B | reverse complement strand
CACGACATCCAGCACACCGCGGATCGCGACGCGCAGGGAGTCCCTGACGAGAGGTGTACCGGCAGGGCATCCCTCGGCGGCGTCCCGCGACGTACGCTCGATCGCATGGACAACCGAGCGGACGTGCGCGAATTCCTCATGTCGCGCAGGGCGCGGCTGACTCCCGAGCAGGCGGGACTGCCGGCCGGGACCGGCCGCCGGGTCGCCGGGCTCCGCCGCTCCGAGGTGGCGATGCTCGCCGACGTGAGTGTCGAGTATTACGCGAAGCTGGAGCGGGGCGCCATCGCCGGCGTCTCGACCGCGGTCCTCGACGCGGTCGCGCGGGCGCTGCAGCTCGACGACACCGAGCGGGCGCACCTGTTCGACCTCGCGCGGGCCGCCGACGGCATCCCCGTCTCCGGCCGGCCGCGCCGCCGGGCGACCAGGAGCCCCGCCGCCCGGCCGAGCCTGCACTGGGCGCTGGAGGCGTTCACCGGCGGGATCGCGGTCGTGCGCAACACCCAGTCGGACGTCATCGCCTTAAACGCCCTCGGCCGCGCCTTCTACTCGCCCATGATCGGCGACGGCGGGAGGACGCCCAACTTCGCGCGGTTCCAGTTCCTCGACCCGGCCTCCCGCGACTTCTACCCCGACTGGGACCTGTTCGCCGACATGTGCGTCGCCGTCATGCGCGCGGAGGCGGGCCGCGACCCGCACGATCGCGCCCTGCAGGACCTCGTCGGCGAGCTGTCGACCCGCAGCGAGACGTTCCGGCGGCTGTGGGGCGCGCACAACGTGCGCACGCACGGCGCGGGCACGAAGCGGTTCCACCACCCGGTCGTCGGCG
>NZ_JBPGXM010000251.1:0-984 GCF_056755495.1 Leifsonia sp. KNZ12-8B | reverse complement strand
CGGAGACAGCATCCGCCGCGCGCGATCCGTGGGCACTGTGGTCCTGGCCTGTGACTCCGGTGCGGCTGGTGGCGGCGTACGCCGCCCCTCCCACCCCGTATGCGGCGGGACACCGCGGGATCGACCTGGCGGCGACGCCCGGGACGGCGGTCCTGGCCCCGGCGGACGGTGTCGTTCACTTCGTCGGGACCGTGGTCGACCGGCCGGTGCTGACACTGGACCTGGACGGGGTACTCGCGAGCGTCGAACCGGTGGCGTCCCGATTAGCCGCGGGACAGACCGTGAAGCGCGGGGAACCCGTCGGGGTGGTAGCGGTCGGCGGACACTGCGCGGGCGCGTGCATCCATCTCGGCGCACGGGTGCGCGGAGAGTACGTCTCTCCCCTGCTCTTCCTCGACCGGGTGCCGCCGTCGATCCTCCTGCCGCTGCATTCGGATGGTGGCAGCGCCGCGCGCGCGGCTGCGGACGGCGGCCGAGGGCCGGGTACACGCCGCCCCGCTCGGCCGAGGCGGCCGCTACCGGCGCCGTGCCCGCTGGAGGCGGCCGGCGCGGGAGGCTCGGCCGGTGTGGCGGAGGCGGCGGATGCGGCGGAGGCGGGTCTGCGGCGGGTGCGGCGGAGGCGGCGAAGGCGGGTCTGCGGTGGGAGCGGCGGGAGCGGCAGGTGCGGCGAAGGCGGGTCTGCGGCGGGAGCGGCAGAGGCGCCCGGGCCGGAAGGAGGAGACGGCGGAGACGTTGGAGGCGTCTGGCCGATGCTGCGGGCCTCCGCGGTGCGACGCGCGCTCACTCAGGCGCGTGGGTGGGCGATGCGGTAGCTCTCCTTCAGCCGCTCCGTGGAGACGTGCGTGTAGATCTGCGTGGTGCCGAGGCTCGCGTGGCCGAGGAGCTCCTGGACCGCGCGAAGGTCCGCCCCGCCGTCGAGCAGGTGGGTCGCGGCCGTGTGACGGAGCGCGTGCGGGCCCGGGGGGGGCCGCGCCCCCCCCCCCC
>NZ_JBPGXM010000250.1:0-1072 GCF_056755495.1 Leifsonia sp. KNZ12-8B | reverse complement strand
ACATGGCCTCGGCCATCCAGACCGCCTCCGCCGGCTAGTCACCGGCCACAGCGCAACGCGCACCGGTCACCGGGCGGGGGGGCCCCCCCCCCCCCCCCGGGCCCCCCCGGGGCCCGCGGGGGGCGGGGGGCCCCCGGCCCGGCCCCGCCGCTGCGGGTGCGGTTCGACGACCCCGAGATCCTCTAGGCCGCGGGTAGACTTCCGGGCGTCCCAATACCGAAAGAACCTTGCCATGCGCCTCGTCTTCGCCGGCACCCCGGCCGCCGCCGTCCCGTCCCTCGCCGCCCTCGCCGCCCGCCACGACATCGCGGCGGTGATCACCCGCGAGGACGCCCCGCTCGGCCGCAAGCGCGTGCTCACCCCGTCGCCGGTCGCCGCCGCGGCCGAGGAGCTGGGCCTGCCGGTCATCCGGGCGAACCGGCTCCGCGAGGAGGTCACCGAGCAGGTGCGCGAGCTGGCGCCGGACCTCGGCGTGATCGTCGCCTACGGCGGTCTGGTGCGCGAGCCGCTGCTGTCGCTTCCGCGCCTGGGCTGGATCAACCTCCACTTCTCCCTGCTGCCGCGGTGGCGCGGGGCCGCACCCGTGCAGCACGCGGTGATCGCCGGCGACCGCGAGACCGGGGCCGCGGTGTTCCAGCTGGTGCCGGAGCTCGACGCCGGCGACGTGTTCGCCGAGCTGCGCCGGGCGATCGGCCCCGACGAGACCGCCGGCGAGCTGCTGGAGGCGCTGGCCGTCGACGGCGCCGGTCTGCTCGCCGAGACGGTGGACGCACTGGAGGCCGGAACCGCGGTCGCCACGCCGCAGACCGGCGAGCCGACCCTCGCGCCCAAGCTCGGCATCGAGGACGGCCGTCTCGACCTCACCCGGTCCGTCGACGAGGTGTACGCGCGTCTGCGCGGCGTGACCCCTGAGCCCGGCGCGCACGCGCTGCTCGGCGGCGAGCGGTTCAAGATCCTGCGGGCCGCGCGCACCGGCGGCGAGGCCCTCCTGCCCGGCGTGGTGGAGGAACGTGGCCGCAGCATCGTCGTCGGCACGGGAACGGAGCCGCTGGAGCTGGTGACCGTCCAGCCC
>NZ_JBPGXM010000249.1:0-1159 GCF_056755495.1 Leifsonia sp. KNZ12-8B | reverse complement strand
GTCGGGGGTGACGGCCGGGTCGCCGAAGAGCGCGACGAAGGCGGCGGCCGGGTCGATCCCGGCGCCGAGCTGCTGCACGCGGAGCGGGACGACCACCGCCTCAGCCTAGGTCGCCGCACGCATCCCCGCCGAACGTCGCGTCCGCACGGCCCTCCTGGGAAGATTGCGCCACATCGCGGTAATACCGGGGCCATAACCTACATTTGCGCCAAATCTCGGTAAGGCCCGTCCCGTCCCATGGCGCGCACGTGCGCTAGATCCCGGCCGCGCGCCCGGGCCGCCGCGTCCGGGTCGTGTCGGCCCCGGCCGCTAGCCTGGCGGGATGGATGCGGTCAGCACACTCTCCGACTGGGCCGGCGGCGCGCTCGTCGCCCGCGACAGCTGCGAGGTGGTCGAGACAGAGCTGCTGGTCGCCGACTCCTTCCTCGCGTCCGACGGGCGCGTGCTCGCGCCGGGCCTCCATCGGGCGCGGTTCATCGAGTCGGCGCGTGAGCAGGGCTGGCGGGGCCGGGAGGAGCTGGACCGGTTCTGGGAGGCCGCGATCGCCGCCATCCCGCGGGACGGCGCCTGGTTCCCGCGCATCGAGCTGGTCCGGCAGCGGGATGCGCTCCGCCTCCGCCTCCGGCTGCGGTCCGCCCCGACGTTGCAGACCGAGGTCGTCGTGGCGACCGCGGCGGACGATCCGCGCCGCACGCCGCACCTCAAGGGCCCGGACCTCGAGCGGCTCTCCCTGCTGCGGCAGCGCGCCCAGTCCAAGGGGGCGCAGGAGGCCGTCATCCTCGACGAGGGATTCGTCTCCGACGGCTCGACCACGGCCCTGCTGTGGTGGCGGGGCGAGACGCTGTTCGCGCCTCCGCTGTCCCTCCCCCGCGTCGACAGCGTCGCCGCACGCACGGTTCGCGGGATCGCGGCCGCGCTCGGTGTGGTCGTGGACGAGGAGGAGTCCGCGCCCGCCCAGCTCGACGGCGTCGTGCTGTGGGCGGTGAACTCCCTCCACGGCATCCGCGCGGTCACCCGCTGGGTCGACGGCCCCCGCCTCGCCCAGGACCCGGCCCGCACCGAGCGCGGCCGCGATCCCGCGAACCGTGCGTGCGGCGACGCTGTCGACGCGGGGGAGGGACAGCGGAGGCTGTCTCTTATACACATCTCCGAGCCCACG
>NZ_JBPGXM010000248.1:0-1283 GCF_056755495.1 Leifsonia sp. KNZ12-8B | reverse complement strand
GCACCAGGAGCGCGAGCTCATCACGAAGGATGCGACGATCCGCGAGATCCACCACCGGGTCAAGAACAACCTCCAGACCGTCGCGTCGCTGCTGCGCATCCAGGCGCGGCGCACGCACTCCGAGGAGGCGCGGGAGGCGCTGAGCCAGGCGATGCGTCGGGTCGCGGCCATCGCGGTCGTCCACGACACCCTGTCGACGGGCCTCGCCCAGATCGTCAACTTCGACGACGTCTTCGACCGCGTGCTGCTGCTCGTGGCGGAGGTCGCGGCGAGCCACACGACGACGGTCCACCCCAAGAAGTCGGGCACGTTCGGCTCGCTGCCGAGCGAGTACGCCACGCCGCTCGCGCTCGCGCTGACCGAACTCGTGACCAACGCGGTCGAGCATGGCCTGGCCGGGCGCGAGGGCCAGGTCGAGATCGTCGCCAACCGCTCCGCCGACTCGCTCACGGTCAAGGTCGTCGACAACGGGTCCGGACTCCCCGAGGGCAAGGTCGGCTCCGGTCTCGGCACGCAGATCGTGCGGACGCTCATCCAGGGCGAGCTGGGCGGCACGATCGACTGGCACACGATGATGGGGCAGGGCACCGAGGTCACGATCGAGGTCCCGCTGCGCTACCTCACCAAGGCCTGACGAGCCCGCGCAGGCACAGAAGCCCCGACGCACAGAAAAAGCCGAGGGGCGCTCCTGCTGCTAGGTGTGGGAGCGCCGCCTCGGCGGGGAGTGCAGACCGGCGGTTCGGGTCGCCGGGGGAGTGCCGGCCTCGGTCAGGAGGCCCGGCGGGCGCGGGCGGCGCGGCGCTTGAGTGCTCGGCGCTCGTCCTCGGAGAGACCGCCCCACACGCCCGAGTCCTGACCGGTCTCGAGGGCGTACTGCAGGCAGATCTCGGTGACGGTGCAGCGGGCGCAGACCGCCTTCGCCTTGTCGATCTGATCGACGGCGGGTCCGGTGTTCCCCACGGGGAAGAACAGCTCGGGGTCCGCGGTCAGGCAGGCGGCTTTGTCGCGCCAATCCATGAAGATGTGCTCCTTGTTTCGCTGGGTGTCTCCTGGCCCGATGGGCCTAGAATTCAGGTAAGCAGCCGGGTTGCAGGGTTCTTCAGATCCGCTGAACTAAGACCTGCCCACGACCCTGTGAGCATCAACTCGACCTCGAATATGCTCCCATAGCAGTTGATTCGGATCAATAGTTTTGTATGGGATAACGCTGTGAACACCCGCCCGAAACGTCAGGATGCTATAGTGCCGGACCCTCTCAGCGCCCCCTCGCACCGCCCAGGACC
>NZ_JBPGXM010000247.1:0-1293 GCF_056755495.1 Leifsonia sp. KNZ12-8B | reverse complement strand
GTCGCGCGCGAGCGCGCGCACGACCGGGGAGCTGACGGGGACGATGCGCGGCGGAGCCGGCGGAGCCGGCACGGCCGCGGCTGCCGTCGCGGTCGCGGTCGTGGATGCACCCGCGGCCGCCATCGCCGCGACGCGCGGGCGGCGGCGTCCGGTGTGCGAGGTGGTGCCGTATCCGACGAGCACCTGACCCGACGAGGACGCGGACGAGGATGCGGACGCGGACGACGACGCGGCGGCCGGAGCCTCCGCCTCCTCGGCCTCCGCCTCCACCTCCTCCACCTCGATCAGCGGGGCGCCGACGGCGATCGTCTCGCCTTCGGCGCCGTGCAGCGCCGCGACGACGCCCGCGTACGGCGACGGCACCTCCACGACCGACTTGGCGGTCTCGACCTCGGCGATCGGCTGGTCCACGGCGACCTGCTGGCCGGGCTCGACCAGCCAGCGCACCAGCTCGGCGTCGGTGAGGCCCTCCCCCAGGTCAGGGAGGGTGAACACGCGCGGGCTCATGCGTCCTCCCACTGCAGGGTCTCGACGGCGTCGAGCACGCGGTCGACGCTGGGCAGGTAGTACGACTCCAGCTTGGGCGGGGCGAAGGGCGTGTCGAAGCCGGTCACCCGGCGCACCGGGGCGAGGAGGTGGTGGAAGCAGCGCTCCGAGATCCGCGCGGCGATCTCGCCCGCGACGCTCGCGAACCCGGGGGCCTCCGCGATCACGACGGCCCGGCCGGTCGCGCGGACGGCGTCGCAGACCGTGTCGTCGTCGAACGGGACGAGGCTGCGCACGTCGACGACGGCGAGGCTGCGTCCCTCCTCCTGCGCGGCCTCCGCGGCGGCGAGCGCGACCGGGACGGACGGGCCGTACGCGATGAGGGTCGCGTCGGTGCCCTCCCGCGCGATGCGCGCGCGGCCGAGCTCGGGCAGCGGTGCCGCGGTGTCGACCTCGCCGGTGGACCAGTACAGCTTCTTGGGCTCGAGGAAGACGACCGGGTCCGGGAGGGCGATGGCCGCCCGCAGCATCCCGTACGCGTCCTGCGGGGTCGCCGGGGTGACCACCGTCAGGCCGGGGGTGTGCGCGTAGTACGCCTCCGACGAGTCCGAGTGGTGCTCCACTCCCCCGATGCCGCCCGCGTACGGGATGCGGATGACCATCGGGAGGCGCACCCGGCCGCGCGTGCGGTTGCCCATCTTGGCCACGTGGTCGACGATCTGCTCGAAGGCCGGGTAGGCGAAGGCGTCGAACTGCAGCTCGACGACCGGCCGCATCCCGTTCATCGCCTGTCTCTTATACACATCT
>NZ_JBPGXM010000246.1:0-1388 GCF_056755495.1 Leifsonia sp. KNZ12-8B | reverse complement strand
GGCGGGAGGCGTGGTGGCGGGAGGCGTAATCGTGGGTGCGTCTGCAGCGGGCGGGTCGCCGGGCAGCGGCCCGCCGGCGACGGCCAGGCCGGTTGCCTGCGCCGGACCACTTGCCTGCGCCGGACCGCTCGCGAGCGCCGGCCCAGCGGCCAGCAGCAGCGATACGGCCGCGACGCCCACGCCGCACACCACGCGGAGGCGGAGGGACGAGCGGCTCACGCCGCCACTCTAGCGAGGTCCGGGCCGCGTCCGCTCCGACCAGAACAGGGCACGAGCGCGGAACAGGGTACGAACGCGGGACCGGGCACGAACGCGGAACGGAGCACGAGCGCGGAACCGCGCACGGGGTCGGTCAGGCCGCGTAGTCGCCGACGAGGCGGACCGCGCCGCCGTCCACGCCCTTCGCGCCCTGCTCGAAACCGGTCAGATCGCGCCGGGCCATCGACACGGTGCCGACCGCCCAGGTCGGGATGCCGTCGGCCGTGATCGCCGAGGCCACGGCCTCCGCCGCGTCCGGGGCGACGACGGCGAACATCCCGATGCCGAGGTTCCAGGTGCCCTCTGCCGACTCCAGCGTGCTGCCCGCCAGGTCGCTGAGCACGCGAAAGACCGGAGTCGGCGACCACGTGCTGCGGTCGACCTCCACCCACGAACCGACCGGGAGGACGCGCGCAAGGTTGGCCGCGATGCCGCCGCCGGTCACGTGGCTGAGCGAGTGGACCGCGTCGCCGAGTGCCGCATCCTGCAGCACGCGGAGCAACGGCGACGTGTAGAGGCGCGTCGGCTCCAGCAGCGCCTCGCCGACGACGCCGCCGAAGTCGTCCAGCCGGTCGGTGAAGGCGATGCCGCGCTGGGCGAGGATGTGCCGCACGAGCGAGAAGCCGTTGGAGTGGATGCCGGAGGAGGCGAGCGCCAGAACGACGTCGCCGTCGCGGACGCGATCGGCGCCGAGAAGTCGGTCGGCCTCCACCGCACCGACGGCGGCGCCCGCCACGTCGTAGTCGTCGGGCCCGAGGAGGCCGGGGTGCTCGGCGGTCTCGCCGCCGACGAGGGCGGTGCCGGTCTCCTCGCAGGCGCGGGCGATGCCGGCGACGATCGCGGCGATCCGCTCGGGCACGACCTTGCCGCAGGCGATGTAGTCCGTCATGAACAGCGGGCGCGCGCCGACGACGACGATGTCGTCGACGACCATGCCGACGAGGTCCTGCCCGATGGTGTCGTGCTTGTCGAGCGCCTGGGCGATGGCCACCTTGGTGCCGACGCCGTCGGTGGAGGTCGCGAGCAGCGGGCGGCGGAAGTCCTTGAGGCTCGACACGTCGAACAGCCCGGCGAACCCGCCGACGCCGCCGAACACCTCGGCGCCCTGCGTCTGTCTCTTATACACATCT
>NZ_JBPGXM010000245.1:0-1446 GCF_056755495.1 Leifsonia sp. KNZ12-8B | reverse complement strand
CCTACAACCCGCCGCCCGCGCCTCCCGCGCCCGGCGCCTACCCCGCCTCGTCGGCCCCCGGCGCACCGGTCGCCGCGCCGACCGCGCCGCCGACCCCGGTGAACGTCGCCTTCTGGCTGTTCGTCGCCTCCGCGGTGCTCAGCGTGATCGGCGGCATCATCACCCTCGCGACCATCGGCGGAACCCGTGACTCGCTGCTCGAGAGCATCCAGTCCCAGGGATCCGTCGACGCGGCGCAGGCCCAGCAGGTCGTCGACGCCGCCATCGGCCTCGGCATCACCTGGGCGATCGTCACCCTGATCTTCTGGGCGGTCGTCTTCGTGCTGTTCGCGTTCCTGATGCGCCGCGGCGCCAACTGGGCCCGCATCGTCCTCACGGTGCTCACCGCCCTGTCGCTGCTGAACATCATCGCCGGCTTCGGTCTCGGCGCCCTGCAGGTCGTCGCCTCCATCGTCGCCGTCGTGCTGATGTGGCTGCGCCCCTCCACCGAGTACTTCAACGCCGTCAAGGCGACGAAGGCTCCGCGGGCGTAACCTCCCGCTCGAACACGAAGGGCCGCGGCACTGCGCCGCGGCCCTTCGTCGTGCGCGGGTTCATCGTGGGCGGGTTCGCGCGGGGTTCGCGCGGGGTTCGTCGTTCCGGCGAAGCGGCGTACCGTTCGTGCCGTCCGACGGAAGGAGACGACATGCCAGGACGACAGCCCCAGCTGAAGGACCGCGAACTGTACGAGAAGCTCCGCGACGAAGGCGACTCGAAGGAGAAGGCCGCCCGCATCTCCAACGCGGCCGCCGCACGCGGCCGGAAATCGGTCGGCAAGAAGGGCGGCTCGGCCGGCTCGTACGACGACATGACGGTGCCCGAGCTCAAGAAGCGCGCCAAGGAGCTCGGCCTCAGCGGCTACTCCAAGAAGAACAAGGGCGAGCTCGTCAAGGAGCTGCGGAACCACTGAGTACACTCCCCCGCATGGACCTGCGCACGGTTGCCGATGAGCTGTACGCGGTCGCGCCGGGGGACTTCGTGGCGGAGCGGGCCGCGGCGGCGAAGGAGGCCGACCGGGCGCTCGCCAAGGAGATCAAGGCGCTGCGGAAGCCGTCGGCGGCCGCCGCCGCGATCAATGCCCTCGTGCGCGAGCGCGGCGAGGTCATCCAGGACGTGCTCGACGTCGGCGACCGGATGCGCGAGGCGTTCGCCGACCGCGACCGCGACGCCATCCGCGCGCTGACGCAGGAGCGGCAGCGCGTGCTCCAGCGCGCCACCAGGGGCCTCGGCCTCAGCGCGAGCGTGCAGCGGGAGGTGGAGGAGACCCTCCAGGCGGCCGTCATCGATCCCGTGGCCGCCGCGGCCGTCCGCAGCGGCTTGCTGGTGCGGGCGCTCGAGTCGACCGGGGTGGATCAGGTCGACCTCGCGGACGCCGTGGCGCTCCCCATCGAGGTGGAGGGGGTGGAG
>NZ_JBPGXM010000244.1:0-1510 GCF_056755495.1 Leifsonia sp. KNZ12-8B | reverse complement strand
CGTCCTGACGGTGGCTGCCGCCGCAGTCCTATCGCTGTCGTTCTTTGCTGTGTGGCCGCCCGGGGCGAGGGTCCGCGCTCGTAGCGGTGACCGAGAGTGACCGAGGTCCACATCTCGGAGGGCTCTGGGACACGCGCCGGACTTCCGACCGACAACCGGTGTCACGTCTTGGGCTAGTTGGGCATTCTCAAGCTAGTTGGGCGTAGATCAGCAGCGTCGGATTACCACGCGGCCAAGAAGTCGTATGCGTCGCCCAGGAAGTCCAGCAATCCGCTTCCTTCCGGCGTGATTTGAGGCGCAAACACTCCTTCGGCCGACATCCCGCTACGAAGCGGGACGTCCGTAAGCCCGTCGCGGTTCAGGTCGCCGATGACTGAGAGGATGTGCCCTAGCGTTGTGTCGCCGCGGGCAACGTGCTCAGACAAGAGCTGTTGGATGCTCCCCATCAGAATGTGGCTCTTGATCTGCGCGACATCGATGTCCCGTGCGGCGAACCAGCGCGCGGGATCTCTGAAGAAGACGAGGACGCGGATGTCGCTGATTGTCCGGGTCGAGGTCCCATCTGATGACGAGGTAGCGGTCGACACCGGCCTTGTCCTTGACGCGTTGAATCAATGCTTTCGGGAACACGGGTGAGTCCCTCATGACCACCCATCGGTCATGGTCTAGCCGGATTGGCTTGGACGTTCCACCCCGCGGTACTGACAATGTGTACGACTTCAGCGCCCACGGCCCCGACCGGTTCCTCCGCCGTTTCGCCGGCACCGGAATCCGCGGGGACCGCCGTGACGTCAAAATCCCGTCCGCCACATGAGACGTCGGAGCGCCCCGCTCCCGCATGCTCATCGTCACACTCGCTAACGGCGGAGGCGCCCCGACCGGTTCCGGCTCGACAGCAACGACTTCACCACTCACTCAGAGCAGGTCGTTGTGCCGCCGCGCAGCTCTCGGACCGTTGACTGGCCGGTGAGCCAGTGGGGCTATTACGACGTTGTGGTCACCGCGAACACCGGCACCGGATTCAGGTATCGGTTCGCGGGGAGGGTTTGATCGAGTCATGCGGAGTCAACTGATTCGGACACTCGCAATCTGGGAACCGCGAAGGTGGAAGTTCATCGGACCGGTGCCGTTGAACCCGTCGCCGGTGACCTTGAGCGTGACGATGTAGTTTTCCGGATCGGCACCTTCACGGACGCTGACGACGTCGAAGTGGGAGTTCTTGCCGATGTTGTCGGTGCGGTTCCAGCTCCGAACTCCGTCGTGTCCGTGGAACTCGCGTCCCCAGTCGTTGAGGTAGGCGTCGTCGGTGAAAGTTGCGACAAAACCTTCCGTGTCACCCGCGTTGGTGGTGTCGATGAATCGCCGAATCGGCTCCGGCAGGCGTGCGTCTGTCATCGAGTCCTTCTTTCTCGCAACCTGAAGCGGACGCTGTTGCTCCAGCGCTTCCACAGTCAGAATTGCGCACCAGGACTGCCCTCACCAGCGTCGGACGACGGAGATCGGCTTATTC
>NZ_JBPGXM010000243.1:0-1533 GCF_056755495.1 Leifsonia sp. KNZ12-8B | reverse complement strand
GGGGGGGGGGGGGGGGGGGGGGGGGGGGGGGGGAGGGGGGCGCGGGGGGCCCGCGGCCGAAGCCGCACTCGGTGGCGACGCCGAAGCGGGGCTGAGCGGTCGCGGCGGCGCGCGCGCGACGCCGGGCGCCCTCCACGCCGTCCTCATGGTGCAGGAGGCCGAGGTACAGCTCGGTGCCTTCGGGCAGCTCCACGTCGGCGAGGGGCGCGAAGTAGGCGTCGTCGTCGCGCTCGATCGGCACCGGGAGGTGCACCCAGGCGACCGGGTGGGTCGACCCGTCGAGGATGCCGCGGGTCACGGCGGCGAGGTGCCCCGCGTCGACGGGCTGCACGAAGTGGTGCTCCTCGACGTCGCCGTAGCAGAGGTGGTAGCCGACCTCGACGTCGTCGGGGACGGCGGCGGACTGGCGCAGGGCACGCGCGACGACACCGCCGAGCACGTCGTCGAACCAGGGTTCGATCCGGCCCTCCAGGAGGGCGAACTCCACGGCGGTGTCCCACTGGATGGCGAGGTCCCGGTGCGGGATGCCCGCGACGATCCGGTCGAGTTCGGCGAACAGCGCGCGCTCGTACGCGGGCTCGAAGGCGGTGCGGTCCTCTGGGACGACGAACGCGCCGGTGACGGCGGCCGGCGTCGGGAGCGAGACCTGGAACCGGACGCCGGCCGGGATGGCGCCCTCGTCCCGCAGCCGCGCGAAGGTGGCGTACGAGTCGAGCGCCGCGTCGGCGTAGCCGAGGTCGGGGAAGACCAGGTCGTCGGCGGTGACGCCCTCGTCGAGCCGGAACGGCCTCGCATCGAAGATCTCGCGCAGGTAGTACGGCTCGACGGGGATGCGCGAGAGCCCCGTCATGCTGTCGAAGCGCTTCGTCTGGAACTGGATCCAGTAGAACCGCTCGCCGACCTCACCGTCCGGGAGGCGGTGGAGGCGGTCGCCCAGGCGGGCGCCGACGGTGCGGAACACGCTCTCGGCGTCGGGCAGGTTGACGCTGCCGACGAGGTGCGCGCCGCGGATGACGGGGCTGGTGGCGGCCGTCCCGGCCGCGTCGAGGGTGCTCACCCGCGGGAGTCTACCGGCGCCGGGCGCCGGCGGACCCCCGCGGATGTCGCGGCCTGTCCGAGCTGCGGCTCAGTACCAGTTGACGGCCTGCGAGTGCGACCAGGCCGAGCACGGTGTTCCGTAGGAGCGCGAGATGTAGTCGAGGCCCCACTTGATCTGCGTGGTGGCGTTGGTGGCCCAGTCGGTGCCGAAGCTCGCCATCTTGCTGCCGGGAAGCGCCTGCGGGATGCCCGTCGCGCCGCTGCCGGCGTTGTAGGCCTGGTAGTTCCAGCCGGACTCCTTCGCCCAGAGGCTGCTCAGGCACGAGAACTGGTCGGAGCCCCAGCCGTACTGCGACGACGCGATGCTCGCGGCGACGGACTTGGCGCTGTCGGGCGTGTTCGCGGCGGGCGCCCCCCCCCCCCCCGGCGGGGCGGGGGGGGGCGCGGGGGGGGGGCGGGGGGGGGGGGGGGGGGGGGGGGCGGCGGGGGGCGGGG
>NZ_JBPGXM010000242.1:0-1548 GCF_056755495.1 Leifsonia sp. KNZ12-8B | reverse complement strand
CGCCGCGCCCCCGGCGCACGGCTGGCCGGTGGCGGTCCGGACGGGGGCGTGCTCGGCCCTCGGTTCCGCTGGGTGAGCATCGGGATGTGCGCGCTGATCATGCTGGCGGCCTTCGAGAACCTCGCCGTCACCACGATCATGCCGACGATCAGCCGCGAGCTCGACGGGGCCGCGCTGTACGCCTTCGCGTTCGCCGGACCGCTCGCGGTCAGCGTGGTCGGGATGGTGGTGGCCGGCTCGTGGTCGGATCGCGGCAATCCGCGGACCGCGCTCTACGGCTCGGTCGGCCTGTTCGCGGTCGGCCTGCTGATCGCGGGGCTCGCGCCCACGATGCCGCTCTTCGTCGGCGGCCGGCTCGTCCACGGCCTCGGTGGTGGGGCCCTCACCGTGGCGTTGTACGTCATCGTCGCGCGGGTGTACCCGCCGGTGCTGCACCCGCGCATCTTCGCCGGATTCGCGGCGGCGTGGGTCATCCCGTCGCTGATCGGGCCGTTCGTCGCCGGGGTCGTGGCGGACGGCGTCGGCTGGCGCTGGGTGTTCCTCGGGGTGCTCGCGCTGATCGTGCCCGCGATGGCGATGGTCGTGCCCGCCATGCGAGGGATGCACGGGCCCGGGCTGGAGGACGAGCGGCCACCGCGCGATCTCGCGCGCATCGGCTGGGCGGTGCTCCTCGCGGCGGCGGTCCTCGTGCTCACGCTGACCGCGGAGGCGACCGGGGTGCTGCAGTGGACGGCGCCGGTGCTGGCCGGCGCGGTGGCGCTGCTCGCGCTGCGGCCGCTGCTGCCGGCGGGCACACTGCTGGCGCGGCGCGGCCTCCCGAGCGTCATCCTCATGCGCGGCCTGGTCGCCGGCGCCTTCTTCGCTGCCGAGGTGTACGTGCCGCTGCTGATGGTGACGCGCTACGGCGTCTCTGCACCGGTGGCGGGCATCGCCTTGACGGCCGCGGGGCTCGCCTGGGCGCTGGCGTCGTGGGTGCAGGGGCGGTTCCCGGGGCTGTCGCACGGCACGACGGCGACGCTCGGCGCCGCCGGCCTGACCGTCGCCATGGCGTCGCTGCTCGCCTCCGCGCTGCTCGGCCTGTCGCCGGCGGTGATCGTGGTCGGCTGGGCGGTCAGCGGCGCCGGCATGGGCATCCTGTTCCCGCGGCTCGGCGTGCTCACGCTGGAGGACTCGACGCCGGCCGATCAGGGGTTCAACAGCTCGGCGCTCACCATCACGGATGCGATCGGTTCGTCGATCGCGCTCGCCGCGACGGCGATCGTGTTCTCCGCCCTGGAACCGCTCGGCGGCGGGTGGCCGTTCGCCGGTGCGTTCGCCGTGACCTCGCTGTTCGTCGTCGCGGTGTGGCTGAACGGGCCGCGGCTCCTGCGCCCGCAGGCGTGACGCCCGCGGCGCAGTCCGCGCCCGCGGTGCCCGCGCCTGTGGCGCCCGCCGTATCCACTCCTGCGGCGCCCGCCGAGTCGTGACTCGTTGCGGGTTCGCGCGCCGAGATGCGACATGATGTCACGACTCGGCGGTGGCAGGCGCGCGGGCGGAGCGGTGCGGGGA
>NZ_JBPGXM010000241.1:0-1594 GCF_056755495.1 Leifsonia sp. KNZ12-8B | reverse complement strand
GCCCGACCCTGCTCGACGCGGAGGTGCGGCTGCGGCCCGCCGGCGGGGGGAGCGCCACCGCGGCAGCGGCGGAGGATCGCGTCGCGTCGTACCTCGGCCTCCGGTCGACGGCGGTGGCGGGCGGCCGGTTCCTCCTCAACGACCGACCCCTCTACGTGCGGTCGGTGCTCAACCAGGGCTACTGGCCGGAGTCGCACTCGGCGGCGCCGAGCGCCGACGCCCTGCGTGCGGAGGCCGAGCTCATCCTCTCGCTCGGCTTCAACGCCACCCGCCTGCACCAGAAGTACGAGGACCCGCGCTTCCTGTACTGGGCCGACCGGCTGGGACTGCTGGTCTGGGGCGAGGCGCCCGCGGCGTACGCGTTCACGCCCGAGGCCGTGCAGCGCACGCTCGCCGAGTGGACGGCCATCCTCGACCGCGACCGCTCGCATCCGTCGATCGTCACCTGGGTGCCGCTCAACGAGAGCTGGGGCGTGCAGCACCTCGCCGCGGACCAGCGGATGGTGTCGTACGCGGCCGGCCTCGTAGAGCTGACGCGCGCGGTGGACCCGACCCGGCCGGTCATCTCCAACGACGGCTGGGAGCACGTGCGCTCCGACATCCTGTCGATCCACGACTACGACCACGACGCCGACCGGGTGCGCGAGCGGTACGCCTCGCGCGAGCAGGTGCTCGGCACCCCGTTCACGTTCCCCGGGCGCCGGCTGGTCGTCGGGGCGGAGCAGCGGACCGACGTCCCCCTGATGCTCACCGAGTTCGGCGGCATCTCGTACACCGAGAACGGGCCGGAGGACGCGTGGGGCTACTCCGCCGTCTCCAGCCCGGCCGAGCTGGTCGAGCGGCTGGACGCGCTCGTCGGCGCCGTCACCGCCTCCACTACCCTCGCCGGCTACTGCTACACGCAGCTGGCCGACACCGGCCAGGAGACCAACGGCCTCGTCTTCGAGGACCGCCGGCCGAAGGCGCCGCTCGAGGAGCTGCGCCGGATCTTCAGCCGGCGGCCGTGAAGTAGGAGTAGCCCGAGACGCGCCGGAAGCCCAGCGCCGCGTAGAGCGCGTGCGCGGGCGCGTTGTCGGCGAGTACCTGCAGCCAGAGCCGCTGGACGCCGTGGCGACTGGCCTCCGCGGCGAGCGCCAGCGCGAGGCTGCGGGCGCGTCCGCGGCGGCGGGCCGCCGGGCGGGTGGCGACCGCATACAGGCCGCCCCATCCGCCCCACTCGTCGACCAGGGCAAGCCGGGCGACCGCGTCCGGCGCCCCGGGGTCACCCGTGGAGGCGTAGAGGGCAGGGCCGCCGGTGAGGATGCGGGCGGCGACCGCGCGTTCGGCCGGGCCGCCGCGGCCATCCACCGACCACCAGGTGTCGAGCCAGGCCTCCGACGGGGCCGCGGCGATCTCCACGCGGAGTGAGGAGAGGCCGGCCGCGCTGGCGGGAAGGGCGTCGGCGATCAGGATGTCGGTCGCGGAGTGCTCGCGGTAGCCGCGGGCGGTCAGCGCGGCGGCGAGCGCGGCGGGCGAGGCCGGGCTGACCTGGAAGACGGCGGGGAGGCCGCGGACGGCGTACCAGCGCTCGGCCGCGGTGATCGTGGCCTCCAGG
>NZ_JBPGXM010000240.1:0-1563 GCF_056755495.1 Leifsonia sp. KNZ12-8B | reverse complement strand
AGATGTGTATAAGAGACAGGGGCGCCGCGAGGGCGGCGACGGAGTCGATCCGGAGGGGGCCGGCGGCGCCGTCGAGCTCGATGCGGAACGAGGGGGCGGGGGCGAACGCGACGGTGAGGGCGGCGCGCTCGTCGCCGAGCCTCCACTCGAGCTCCACGCCCGCGTCGCCCAGGCTACGGTAACCGAACGCACCGCCGAAGGCCGGGTGCGTAGAGCGCAGCCGGACCAGCGCGAGCTGGGCGCGGGTGACCTCGCTCGCGAGCGCGGCCTCCAGCTCCTCCGGCGTGTAGGCGTGGCGGTTGACGTCGCGGCCCTGGCCGGTGCGCCGGAAGAGCTCGACATCGTCCAGCCCGCCGAGCAGGCCGACGTAGTACAGCTGCGGCTGACCCGGAAGCCAGAGCTGCACCGCGCGGGCCAGCAGGTACGCCGTCGCGTCGGCGCCGAGCGCGCTGAAGAAGGTGGCGTTGATCTGGTGCGGGAGGCTCATCCACGCCGGGATGACCGACGCGATCGTCGAGTGCCCGCCGGTCGCGACCGCGGCGCGCTCGAAGATCGCGGCCATCTCGGCCTGGTCGATGAGCCCGGCCCTGTCGCCGCTCGGTCCGGCGTCGATGATGCCGATGCCGTCGTGGGTGTCGAGCACGGTGACGGCGTTCTGCGGGCGGATGCGGAACCACTCCAGGAGGCGGTCGGCCGTCCCGGTGCCCAGGCTGTGCAGCAGCAGCGGGGCGAGCGCGAAGTCGTACACCAGGTCGACGAGCGGCGTGATGGCGAGCTGCTGGGAGTAGTGGGCGTGCACCTCCACCAGCACGCGCAGGCCGGCCTCGCGCGCGATGGCGACGATCTCGCGCACGAACGCGAGCGTCTCGGCGGTCATGAAGGAGTCGCTGCCCGGCGTCTTGACGGCGTACCCGACCGCGTCGAGCCGCACGGTGGTGACGCCGCCCGCGCGCAGGGCGGCCAGGATGCGGCGCAGGTAGTCGCGGGCGCGCTCGTTGTGCACGTCGAGGTCGACCTGCGACGGCATGAAGGTGGTCCAGACCAGCCGGCGCCGGCCGTCCGCCATGCGGTAGGCGGTGAAGGGGAGGCCGGGGCGCGGGCGGTAGAACGCCGTGATGTCGTGCTCGTCCGCACCCTCGGGGAAGACGGTGTCGAAGGTGAGGAACATGCCGTCGTGCGGCGACTCGTCGCCGCGGGCGAGCCAGTCGACGAACTCGGCCGACTCGCTGGACACGTGGTTGACGATCAGGTCGGCGGTGACCTCCCGGCCGCCCGGACGGCTCGCGGCGATGGCGCGCACGTCCTCCCAGGTGCCGAGGCGGGGATCGACGGTGCCGTGATCGATGGGGTCGAAGCCGGCGTCGGCGCCGTCGAAGGGGACGAAGAACGGCAGGATGTGCACCCCCGCGAAGTCGCGGAACGGGCCGTCGAGCAGCTCCCGCAGCCGCCCGAGGTCGCCGCCGAGGCGGTCGGCGTAGACGAGGAGGTCGACGCCGCGGGCGGTCATGGGCGGCCTCCGGCGGCGGGGGTGCGCGGGGCGTCGGCGGGCGCGGCGTCGGCGGG
>NZ_JBPGXM010000239.1:0-1813 GCF_056755495.1 Leifsonia sp. KNZ12-8B | reverse complement strand
TAGCGGGGGTCGGCGGCGGGCGCGCGTCAGCGGGCCCCGCGCGTCAGCGCGAGGGCACGCTCCCGGTGGTCGGCTCGGGCTCGGCCCTCTCCGCCTCCGGGGCAGGCGCGGACACCTCCGCCGCAGGCCCGGCCTCGGTTTCGGCTTCGGCCTCGGACGCACCCGCACCCTCTCCCGTCGCGGCCGCGCGGCGCTCGGCCTCCAGCCGCTCCGCCTCCTCGCCGCCGATCGCCTCGCCGCGGGCGACGAGACCGGCCTGGTCCGAGAGCGGGATCTGCTTGAGGAACAGCGCCAGCAGGAACGCCACCGCGATGAACGGCAGCAGGTACCAGAACACCGGGGCGAGGGCGTTCGCGTAGGCGTCGACGACACCGGTGCGGACCGCGTCGGGGAGGCTGTTCAGCACCTCCGGGCTCAGGGTCGCAGTCGCGCCCTGAGCGTCGGCGGCCGAGGCGCCCGCCTTCGTGAAGACGTCGGTGAGGTTCTCGGTCAGGCGGGTCGTGAACAGGGTGCCGAACACGGCCGTGCCGAGCGCTGCTCCCACCTCGCGGAAGTAGTTGTTGGTGGAGGTCGCGGTGCCGATCTGCGCGGCCGGCACGGCGTTCTGCACCACCAGCACGACGACCTGCATGATCAGGCCGAGGCCGGCGCCGAAGACGAACAGGTAGACGCAGATCAGCCAGATCGGGGTGGAGGCCGTCAGCGTCGTCATGCAGACCATCGCGATGCCCGTGATGATCGTGCCGAGGATCGGGAACAGCTTGTACTTGCCGGTGCGGGTGATCGCGACGCCCGAGGCGATGGAGGTGCCGATGAGGCCGACCATCATCGGGATCATCAGCAGGCCGGAGGCCGCGGCCGAGGTGCCGGACGACATCTGCAGGAAGGTGGGCACGAAGCCGATCGCGGCGAACATCCCGATGCCGAGCGCGAGGCCGATGGCGGTCGCGTTGATGAAGATCGGGTTCTTGAAGAGGGACAGCGGGATGATCGGGTCCTTGGCCTTCGCCTCGGCGATCACGAAGGCGATCGCGGCGACCAGCATGCCGGCGCCCCAGAGCCAGGTGGAGAGCGAGCTCCAGCCGTGGTCCTTGTCGCCGCCGAAGTCGGTGAAGAAGATGAGGCAGGTGGTCGCGATCGACAGGAACAGGATGCCCAGCACATCCACCGGCTGCGTCGCCTTCTTGTTGGGCAGGGTCAGCGCGAACACGGCGATCACGAGGGCGATGATCCCGACCGGGATGTTGATGTAGAACGCCCACTGCCAGGTCAGGTGGTCGACGAAGAAGCCGCCGAGCAGCGGGCCGGCGACCGCGGAGAGGCCGAAGATGGCGCCGAGCGGGCCGAGGTACTTGCCGCGCTCGTTGGCGGGCACGATGTCGGCGATGATCGCCTGCGACAGGATCATCAGGCCGCCGCCGCCGAGGCCCTGCATGGCGCGGAAGACGACGAAGCTCCAGAAGTCGCCCGCGAACGCGCAGCCGACCGAGGCCGCGGTGAAGACGGCGATGGCGATGATGAACAGCCACCGCCTCCCGAGCACGTCGCCGAGCTTGCCGTAGACGGGCATGACGATCGTGGTCGCGAGGATGTACGCGGTCGTGATCCAGACCTGGTGCTCGACCCCGCCGAGGTCGCCGACGATGGTCGGCATGGCGGTCGACACGATGGTCTGGTCGAGGCTCGACAGCAGCATCCCGGCGATGAGGGCGCTGAAGATGATCCAGATGCGCCGCTTGGTCAGCAGCAGCGGCGCGGGGGAGGCGGCGGTGGCGGTCATGGGATCCGTTCTCGGAGGCGTGGGCTGTCTCTT
>NZ_JBPGXM010000238.1:0-1821 GCF_056755495.1 Leifsonia sp. KNZ12-8B | reverse complement strand
CCGACCTGCGCACCACCGATCTGCGCGGGGCGGAGCTGCGCGGCGCCCTCCTGATCGCCGCCGACCTCCGCGGCACCGACCTCACCGCGACCGAGCTGATCGGCGCCGACCTCCGCGACGCGCGCCTCGACGGCGCCGACCTCCGCGACGCGATCTACCTCACGCAGGTGCAGGTGAACGCCGCGCAGGGCGACGCGACGACGCGGCTCCCCGACGGCCTGACCCGCCCCTCCCACTGGCGCTGAAGAAACGCCGGCGCGAAAAAACGCAGGAAGACAAAAAGGAGGGCGCCCGGCACGAAGCCGGACGCCCTCCCTGCGTCAGAGCGGAATACTCAGGAGACGCGGATGTTCGACGCCTGAAGACCCTTGGGGCCCTGCGTCAGGTCGTACTCGACCTTCTGGTTCTCCTCGAGGTTCCGGAAACCGGACTGCGACGTGATCTCGCTGAAGTGGGCGAAGACGTCGGCGCTGCCGTCATCCGGAGTGATGAACCCATACCCCTTCTCCGAGTTGAACCATTTGACGGTGCCGTTGGCCATCGTTTCTTCTTTCTTGTGATCTCGGGTCCCGGAACTCCAGAACCCGTCGCCGCGCCGGTGAGGGTACGGTGATGGCCCACCCTACACGTAAATCGGCCGCAGCACCGCTCAGGATTCTCACTGGAAACGCTTGCATCCCCCTCCCACCCCGCAGATATACTCGCCACGGCCCCCACCGGCGGCCGATCCGACACCTCAGCAGGCCCGCCGACGGAGGGAGGCACGATGCCCGGCATCGCCGATGTCGCCCGTCTGGCGGGCGTCTCCACCGCCACCGTCTCGCGCGCGCTGAGCGGGAACGGCGCCGTCTCGACCGAGACGCGCACCCGCGTCACGCAGGCCGCGACCTCCCTCGGGTACGTCGTCAGCTCCGACGCCTCCAGCCTCGCCTCCGGGCGGACCCGCAACATCGGCGTCGTCGTCCCGCACTTGAGCCGGTGGTACTTCACCGCGGTGATCGAGGGAGCGCAGCGCGTGCTGACGCACCGCGGCTACGACGTCGCGCTCTACAACCTCGGCGGCGAGGGCGAGGAGCGCGGCCGCGTCTTCGAGCACCACCTGCTGCGCAACCGGGTGGATGCCGTGATCGCGGTGGCGCTGAAGCTCACCGAGGACGAGATCGGCCGGCTCCTGGCCATCGGCAAGCCGGTCGCCGGCGTCGGCGGCCCGCTGCCCGGGGCGAGCACCGTCACGATCGACGACGTCCACGTCGGCCGCACCGCGACCGAGCACCTGCTCTCGCTCGGCCACCGCCGCATCGCGCACCTCGGCGGCCGTCCGGAGTTCGACCTCGAGTTCCATGTCCCGACCAGCAGGAGGCTCGGCTACGAGGCCGCGCTGCTGGCCGCCGGCGTCGCGCCCGACCCCGCCCTGTCTGTCGCCGGCGACTTCACCATCCCGGGCGGCTACGCGGCGGCGATGAGCCTGCTGGAGCGCGCGGAGGGGCGGCCGACGGCCGTCTTCGCCGCCTCCGACGAGATGGCGATCGGCACGATCCTGGCCGCACGGGAGCGGGGTCTGGCCGTCCCTGGCGACCTCTCGGTCATCGGGGTCGACGACCATCCGCTCGCCGCCTTCTTCGGCCTCACCACGGTCGCGCAGCATCCCGAACGGCAGGGCGAGCAGGTCGCCGAGCTGCTGCTGCGCACGATCGACCCGCCGCGGCGCCACGAGCCGGCCGCGGAGGCCGCGCCCACGAGCCTCCACTCCCCCACCGACCTGGTCGTGCGCACCAGCACGGCCGCACCGGCGCATCCCCCCGCACCGGCACCGCAAACCCC
>NZ_JBPGXM010000237.1:0-1844 GCF_056755495.1 Leifsonia sp. KNZ12-8B | reverse complement strand
GATGACGGCGCCGCCCGCCGCCGACCCACCCCGCCCGAGCGGCGCCGTCATCGCCCCGAGGATCCGCAGGATGACGGGCAGGTCGCGACCCGCCGCCTCCGTCGACTCCGGCGCGCACTCCGTCACGGCGGCCCCGGCCAGCTCGAACCGCGACCGCAGCGCGCGGATCGCGTCGCAGAGCGCCTCCGGCGTGATCCCGAACGGCTCGGGGTAGCCGATCCCGTCGATCGCCGACGGGTCGAGCACGTCCAGGTCGACGTGCACGTAGACCGCGGACGCCCCCGTCGCCTCCACCGCCCGCACGATCGCCTCGGGATCGGGCAGCTCGCCCGCTCCGACGAGCCGGACGCCGGCGCTGTCGAGGTAGGCGGACTCGCCGTCGTCGAGCGCGCGGGTCCCGGCCAGCACCAGCTGGGCGGGGCGCAGCAGGGCGTCGCCGCTGGAGGCGAGCCCGTCCGGCGCGTCGCCGAGCAGCGCGCGCACGACCATGCCGTGGAACGCGCCGGAGGGGGAGGACTCCACATCGTTGATGTCGGCGTGCGCGTCGAACCACACGACCGCCACGTCGGCGGCAGGATGGGCGGCGACCGCGTGCTGCACGCTCGCCAGGTCGGCCGCGCAGTCGCCGCCGATCGTGACGACGGGAGGCTCGAGCAGCGCCAGCTCCGCCAGCGCCAGATCGCGCACCGCCGTCAGCGACGAGAAGCGGTTCACCCCGGTCCCCAGGGTCTCGCCGGCCGACGCCGGCACCGGGACGAGGTGCGTCGCGGTGGCGGGGAGGTCGCCGCGGATCGCGTCGGCGCCGTCGATCAGGCGCATCGCGCGCGACGACCCCGAGCCCTGCCACTGCGGGACGACGAGGAAGGAGGCGCTCACTGACCCGGCGTGTACGGAGCGGACGGGGAAGCCTCGGCGCCGGACCCCGCCTCGACCGCGGGTTGCGCGCCGCCGGACTTGAGCGCGGCGAGCCGCGCCTCCACCTCGGTCATCTCGCCGAGGTCGTCGAGGTCGTTGAACTGGGCGTCGAGGCTGGAGGCGGCGAGCTCCTGGGCGCCGCGCACGCGGGCCTCCTCGCGCTTGATCTTCTCCTCGAAGCGCGAGACCTCGCTGGTGGGGTCGAGGATGTCGATGCTCTTGACCGCGTCCATCACCTGCGACTGCGCCTGGGCGCTCTTGGCGCGCGCGATCAGCTCCGAGCGCTTGCTCTTGAGCTGCTCCAGCTTCTCCTTCATGCCGTTGAGGCCGGACTTGAGCTTCTCGACCACCTCGGTCTGCGAGGCGATCTGCGGCTCCGCGGCCTTGGCCTCGTTCTCGGAGGAGATCTGCCGCTGCAGCGCGACCTTCGCCAGGTTGTCGAACTTGTCGGCGTTCGCCGCGTCGCCCGCGGCGCGGTACTTGTCGGCCTGCGTGCTGGCGGCCAGCGCCTTGCGACCCCACTCGGCGGCGGCCTCCACGTCTTCGCGGTGGTCGTCCTCCATCAGGCGCAGGTTGCCGATGGTCTCGGCGATCGCGCTCTCGGCGTCGGCGATGCTGTTCGTGAAGTCGCGGACCATCTGGTCGAGCATCTTCTCCGGGTCCTCGGCCTGATCGAGGAGGGAGTTGATGTTCGCCTTCAGCAGCTGTGAGATGCGGCCGAAGATCGACTGCTTTGCCATTGCTCTTCCTTTCGTCCCGCCCCCGCCGGAGGCGCTGATCGTCGCATTCGAGAAGTCTGAGAGAATCCGTGCCGGGAACCCGTCAGAAGCGGCCTCCACCGCGTCGTCCGCGGGTGCCCCCGCCGCCGAAGCTGCCGGGGCTGAAGCCGCCGCCTCCGCCGAAGCCGCCACCGCCGCCGAACATACCCC
>NZ_JBPGXM010000236.1:0-1904 GCF_056755495.1 Leifsonia sp. KNZ12-8B | reverse complement strand
GCGGAGCGGGGCGGCACGCGAAGAGGGCGCCTCCCGTGCGGGAGACGCCCTCTCGTCGTGCGTGCGGTGCTAGGCCGGACTCAGAAGTCCATGCCACCGGTCGGGTCGGCCGCAACCGGAGCGTTCTTCTCCGGCTTGTCGGCGACGACGGCCTCGGTGGTGAGGAAGAGGCCGGCGATCGACGCGGCGTTCTGCAGCGCCGAGCGGGTCACCTTCACCGGGTCGTTGATGCCGGAGGCCAGCATGTCGACGTACTCGCCGGTCGCGGCGTTGAGGCCGTGGCCGACCGGGAGCTCGCGGACCTTCGCGACGACGACGCCGGCCTCGAGGCCCGCGTTGATCGCGATCTGCTTCAGCGGCGCCTCGATGGCGACCTTGACGATGTTCGCACCGGTCGCCTCGTCGCCCTCGAGCGAGAGCTTCTCGAACGCGGTCTTGCCGGCCTGGATGAGGGCCACGCCACCACCGGCGACGATGCCCTCCTCGACGGCGGCCTTCGCGTTGCGGACGGCGTCCTCGATGCGGTGCTTGCGCTCCTTGAGCTCGACCTCGGTGGCCGCGCCCGCCTTGATGACGGCGACGCCACCGGCGAGCTTGGCGAGGCGCTCCTGCAGCTTCTCGCGGTCGTAGTCGCTGTCGGTGGCCTCGATCTCGTTGCGGATCTGGGCCACGCGGCCGGCGATGGCCTCGGGGTCGCCCGCGCCCTCGACGATCGTGGTCTCATCCTTGGTGATGACGACCTTGCGGGCCTGGCCGAGCAGGTCGAGGGTGACGTTCTCGAGCTTGAGGCCGACCTCCTCGGAGATGACCTGGCCGCCGGTGAGGATCGCGATGTCCTGCAGCATGGCCTTGCGGCGGTCGCCGAAACCGGGGGCCTTGACGGCGACCGACTTGAAGATGCCGCGGATCTTGTTGACGATCAGCGTGGCCAGGGCCTCGCCGTCGACGTCCTCGGCGATGATCAGGAGCTGCTTGTTGGCCTGGATCACCTTGTCGACGATCGGCAGCAGGTCCTTGATCGAGGAGATCTTCTGGTTGGCGATGAGGATGTACGGGTCCTCGAAGACCGCCTCCTGGCGGTCCTGGTCGGTCACGAAGTACTGCGACAGGAAGCCCTTGTCGAAGCGCATGCCCTCGGTGAGCTCGAGCTCGGTGCCGAAGGTGTTGGACTCCTCGACGGTGACCACGCCCTCCTTGCCGACCTTGTCGATCGCCTCGGCGATGATCTCGCCGATGGTGGTGTCGCCGGCGGAGATGGAGGCGGTGGCCGCGATCTCCTCCTTGGTCTCGACCTCCTTGGCGCTGGCGATGAGCTCCTCGGTGACGGCCGCGACGGCCTTCTCGATGCCGCGCTTCAGCGTGATGGGGTCGGCGCCGGCCGCGACGTTGCGCAGGCCCTCCTTGACGAGCGCCTGAGCGAGGACGGTCGCGGTGGTGGTGCCGTCACCCGCGACGTCGTCGGTCTTCTTCGCGACCTCCTTGACGAGCTCCGCGCCGATCTTCTCGTACGGGTCGTCGAGCTCGATCTCCTTCGCGATGGAGACGCCGTCGTTGGTGATGGTCGGGGCGCCCCACTTCTTCTCGAGGACGACGTTGCGACCGCGCGGGCCCAGGGTCACCTTGACCGTGTCGGCCAGGGTGTTCAGGCCGCGCTCGAGGCCGCGGCGGGCGTCCTCGTCGAAAGCGATGATCTTTGCCATGTGTTTCTCGTCCCTCCCGGACGTCTGCGAAAGATTCCGATGATTAGCACTCGATCAGATGGAGTGCTAAAGCGATTCTGGCACTCACGCCGGGCGAGTGCAAGCGAGCGCGGAGGGGGCGCAAAGAAAGAGGAGCGGGGGCCCCGCGGGGGGGGGGGGCCGGGGGGGGCGGGCGGGGGGGGGGACCACCGGCCCCCCCCCCCC
>NZ_JBPGXM010000235.1:0-1988 GCF_056755495.1 Leifsonia sp. KNZ12-8B | reverse complement strand
CCGCCCAGACCGACCTCGTGGGCCCCCGCGACCCCGAGCTCCGCGTGCTCGGCGGACCGGGCGCCGCGAACGTCGCCTGGCGACGGCTCAAGGAGCGGATCGTGCCAGGCCGCCTCCGCCCGGTCGCCTGCACGGAGCCCGTCGCCACCGGCGCCGCCCTCCTCGCCCTGCGCGCGGCCGCCGCCATCGACCCCGACACCTCGCTGCCCCTCGGCCCCGCCGCGGACAGCGCCCACCCCGCCGCAGAGACGGGCGACCCAGCGCTGCTGGACGCCTTCATCGCCGCGGCGACGCTCCACGAGAAGGAACCCGCATGACCGACACCGCCATCCCCGGCGCCGCTCCCGGCGCCGCCACCGACCTCGCCGCCATCGCCCGACCCGGGGGATCGCTCGCGATGGTCGCGATGGACCAGCGCGAGAGCCTCCGCCACATGTTCGACCTGGCTGGCGCCGGCCGCCCCGCCGACGACGTGCTCATCCGCTTCAAGCTCGACGTCGCCGAGGCGCTCGGGCCGCTCGCGTCCGGGTTCCTGATCGACCGGCACTACGGCTTCGAGGCCGTGCGCGACACCCTCCCGGCCTCCACCGGTCTGATCCTCGCCGCCGACGCGCTCACCCAGGAGGACGGCGGCCCGGTCGAGGAGACGGCGCTGGACGACGTCGTCCTGACCGAGACCGACCTGAACGGGGTCGTCGCCCTCAAGCTGCTCGTCATCTGGCGCCGCGACGAGAAGCGGCAGCAGCGCGTGGAGCTGGTGGAGCGGTTCATCGCCGAGTGCCGCGCCCGCGGGGTGCTCTCGGTGCTTGAGCCGGTCGTCCGCGCGACGCCGCGCGAGCTCGACGACAAGAGCTGGGAGCTCGACGCCGCCATCCGCGAGGCCGCCGCCGAGCTCTCCCCGCTCGGCCCCAGCCTCTACAAGGTGCAGGTGCCGCTCTCCGGGACCGGTGACGAGGCCGAGCAGCGCGCCGCGAGCGAGCGCCTGAACGGGGCGATCACCGGCCCGTGGGTGGTGCTGTCGCAGGGTGTCGACCGCCCGGCGTTCCTCCCCGCGGTCGAGGCGGCCTGCCGGGCGGGGGCCAGCGGGTTCCTCGCCGGGCGTGCGCTGTGGAGCGACGTGGTCGGCACCGCGGACGTCCCCGCCGCCCTCCGCGAGCTCTCCGTCCCGCGCCTGGAGCGCCTGATCGAGGTCGTCGACCGCGAGGCCCGGCCCTGGCAGGAGGCCTGATGCCCACCGCCGGCCTGCTGCACACCGTCCCGGCGCTCGCCGCGACGTTCGACGGGATGCTCGCCTCCGCCGCCGACGCCACCGGATCGGGGCTGCAGCGCGAGCACGTGGTCGACGCGTGGATGCTCGAGACCACCATCCGCGAGGGCGTCACTGCCGAGGTGGAGGCGCGCGTCGCCTCCCACCTCCGTCACCTCGCCGAGTCGGGTGCGGACGCCGTGCTGGTCACCTGCTCCTCCATCGGGGAGGCGGCGGAGGCCGCGGCGGACGGCCTCGGCATCCCGGTCGTGCGCGTGGACGCGGCGATGGCGCAGGAGGCGGTGCGGCTTGCGGGCGCCGGCGCGGCCCACACGCACGCCCCGCTCATCGCCGTCCTCGCCACCAACACCGCCACCCTCGGCCCGACGACGCGCCTGCTCGAGCGCGAGGTCGCCGCGCAGGGGTCGCCCGCGACCGTCGCCGCCACGGTGGTGGAGGGCGCGGCCGCGGCCCGCGCCGCCGGCGACCAGCAGACCCACGACCGGCTCATCGCCGAGGCGGTGCGCGCGGCGGCGACGACCGCCGGGGCGTCCGTGATCGTCCTGGCCCAGGCCTCCATGGCCGCGGCCGCGGAGGGTGCGGGCGTTCCCGTGCCCGTCCTGACTTCTCCGGCCGGCGGCGTCGCCGCCGCGCGCACCGCCTCGGCGCTGAGCCGGTCGTGGGTCTGCTGGTCGCCGGCGGCGCGGGCCGCGGCCGCGCCCTCCCCCCCCGGGGCGGCGCC
>NZ_JBPGXM010000234.1:0-2036 GCF_056755495.1 Leifsonia sp. KNZ12-8B | reverse complement strand
GTCGGCAGCGTCAGATGTGTATAAGAGACAGCGCTTCAGAAGGTGGCCGTGAGGCCGCCGTCGGCGGTCAGCACCTGGCCGGTGATGTAGGTGTTCGCGTCCGACGCCAGGAAGGCGACCGCGCGCGCGATCTCGTCGGGCTCCGCGGGGCGGCGCAGCGGCAGCCGCCCGTGCTCCACGTAGATGCTGCGGAACCATTCGGTCTCGAACTCGGTGGCGCCCCCCGGCAGCAGCGACATCGGAGTGTCGACGAAGCCCGGCGCGACCGCGTTGACGAGCACCCCGTCGGCGGCGAGGTCGACGGCGAGCGCCTTCGTGAACGCGATCATGCCTCCCTTCGAGGTCGCGTAGGCGAGCGTGTCGGCCGCCGGCGTCATCCCCTGGATCGACGCGATGTTGACGACCCGTCCGCGGCCGGAGGCCCGGAGCAGCGGGAGGCAGCGCAGCGTCAGATCGATGGCTCCGGTCAGATTGATGTCGAGCACCCGGCGCACGGTCTCGATGCTCAGCTCGGCGGTCGGCGTGGTGTCGGAGACGCCGGCGCAATTGACCAGCACGTCGAGTCCCGCGTCGCCGAGCGCGGCGATGGCGCGGTCGAGGTCGGCGGCGACCGTGATGTCGGCGGCGACGGCCTCGGCGGGTGAGCCGAGCCGTGCGGCGACCCGCTCGCCCGCCGCGGCGTCGCGATCGACGACGACGACACGGTCTCCGGCGGCCGCCAGTTCGGCCGCGATGGCTGCGCCGATGCCGCTGCCGGCGCCGGTGACCAGGGCGCTGCGTGGAGTCGGAGCGGTGTGCCGTGGTGGCATCAGCGCCTCCATTCATCGTATTTTTGCGGAATGAGCGCTCAACGAACGCCTCGCCATAGACATTGAATCACAGGCGACTCTCGCGATCCGGCAGCGATGAGGTAGCATATAGATAGTATTTTTTGACGACGAAGGAGTTGCAGTGCGATCGGTGACGCCCGCGCAGGCCAGGCTCGGCGAGTCCCCTGCGTGGTCGGCCGAGGAGCAGGCGCTCTACTGGCTCGATCTGCACCGGCCCGCCCTCCACCGCTGGAGCGAGCGCGACGGCCACCTGCGGATCGCCCTGGACCGGCAGGACGCGCCAGGCGCGCTCCTGCTCGGCGAGCGCGGCGAGGCCCTTCTCATGCGCGCGAGCGGCCACGCCCCGCTGACGCACGCCGCCCGCGGCCCCCCCCCCCGCTACGCCCCCATAGCGGGCCGTCCGGAGCTGATCCCGAACGACGGCGCGGTCGACCCGACCGGCCGGCTGTGGTTCGGCACGTCGCACCGCGAGGAATCCGACCCGCGCGGCATCCTCTTCCGCAGTGCCGACGGGAGGCGGTTCGAGCCCGCCGACGCCGGCTTCGCCGTGTGCAACGGGCCAGCCTTCAGCGTCGACGGCGCCGTGCTCTACGCCAGCGACACGGCAGCGGGGACCGTCTACGCGTACGACCTCGACGCGGACGGCGTGCTGCACGACCGGCGCCCGTTCGCCCGGCTGCCCGAGGGCGAGCTCCCCGACGGCCTGACCGTCGACGCCGAGGGCGGGGTCTGGGTCGCCCACTGGGGTGGCGGTTGCGTCACGCGGTGGAGCGCCGACGGCGACCTCAGCGTCCGGCTGGACGTGCCGACCCCGCTCGTCACCGCGGTCCGCTTCGGGGGCGCCGACCTCGGCGACGTGTTCATCACGACGGCGAGCGAGGACGACTCCGGACCCGGCGCGGGCGTGCTCTACACCGCCCGGCCAGGAGTCGCCGGCCTGCCGCAGCCGCCGGTCCCCGACGCGGTGTTCCGCGACCCCGCGCAGGGGGCGGCATGAGCGCGGCGACGAAGGCTTACTCCACTCGTCCGGTCGCCAGGACGGGACTGCGCTGGTCGCACGGCCGCGCCTCCTTCTCTCCCATCGCCGCCATGCTGACCGACGCGGTCTTCGAGGTCGCCGGACGCGAGGTGCGGCCCTTCGCCCGCGCGCCGTGGCTGCGGGACGATCCGGCGGGCGATCGGCCCACCTCCCCACTCGACCCCGCC
>NZ_JBPGXM010000233.1:0-2151 GCF_056755495.1 Leifsonia sp. KNZ12-8B | reverse complement strand
GCGTCGAAGTACGCGACCAGCTCGGGATCGAGCGGCGGCACCGGCAGCAGCCTCCCGTCGCCCCGGATGGAGGCGGTCGCCACCAATCCGGCGGCGACCGCCTGCCGCGCGGCGACGGGCGAGGTGACCGTCGCCCCGCCTTCGCGGGCGAACCGGAGGAACTCGGCGACCAGCAGCGCGTCGGCCCCGCCGTGGCCGCCCTCGCCGTCCGCGACGACGAAGGTCTCGTCCGCGGGCGCCGCGCCGCCGTGCCGCCGGTTCCACAACCGCACCTCGGCGCCGTCGGTGTCGCCGACGTTCTCGATCCGCCCCTCGGTGCCGATCACCGTGTAGTTGCGCCAGTAGTCGGGCGTGAAGTGGCACTGCTCGTACGACGCGAGCACCCCGTTGTCGAGCACGAGGTTCACCTGCGAGATGTCCTCCACGTCGACCACCGGGTTGAGGCCGGTCTGCGCCGTCGGCGGCCAGTTGTCGAAGCTGAACCAGTCGCCGACCCGCTCCCCCGACCGGTCGCGCCGGTCCTCGATGTCGCCGTACACGCTGAGCGCTCCGATCGCCTGCACGCCGCGCGCGTACCCGCCGGCCAGCCAGTGGATCACGTCGAGGTCGTGGGCGCCCTTCTGCAGCAGGAGGCCCACCGACTTCGACCGGTCCGCGTGCCAGTCCTTGAAGTAGTAGTCGCCGCCATTGCCGACGAAGTGGCGGCACCACACCGCCTTCACCTGCCCGATGCGGCCCTCGTCGACCAGCCGCCGCATCAGCGTCACCACGGGCATGTGCCGCATGTTGTGCCCGACGTACAGCCGGGAGCCCGTGCGGTGCGCCGCCTCCAGGATCCGGTCGCAGTCCTCGAGCGAGATGGCGAGCGGCTTCTCGCAGAACACGGCGACGCCCGCCTCCAGCGCGGGGATCGCGACGGCCGCGTGCTGGTGGTCCGGCGTCACCACCATGACGGCGTCAACGCCAGAGGCGAGCAGCTCGTCCAGACTCGCGGTGATGAGCGCCTCCGGGAAGTCGGCGGCCGCCTCGGCGCGCGACCGCTCGCTCGGGTCGCACACCGCGGTGACCCGCGACCCCTCCCCCGGCCGGTGCGCCTCCTGAGCGAGACGCCCGCGGTTGCCGTACCCGATCACGCCGATGCGCAGGTCTGCCGTGCTGGTGTCCGTCATGGCTTCCATCCTGCCCCGCGTCTCCGCCCGGGATGTCATCCCGAACACGTGTGATTCAGTGCGCGCCCGTATTGTGAGGTTTCCTCACGCGGCGCTACGGTGACGGCATCCGCGCGCGATCGCCACCACCCGAAAGAAGCATCCCGTGACCCCCGTCGTCCGCCGCACCACCCGCACCGCCGCCTCCCGCGCTGCCTCCCGAACCGCCGCCAGAACCGCCTCCCGGGCCGTCGCCTCCGTCGCCGTCGCCACCCTCGCCGTCGTCGCCCTGAGCGGCTGCATCAGCATCCGCTGGGGCGGCTCGGCCGGACAGACCTCCGCACCTCCGACCACCTCCACCGCCACCCCTGACCCCGCCGAGACCGATAGCACGGACGCTGCCGACGGCGCGGACGGCACCGCCGACACCGTCGATCTGGCGGCGCTCGACGAGGACACCCAGACCGCCGTCGACGTCGTCGACACCTTCTGGGCGAACCACTGGTCGGACTGGTTCACCGGCGAATACACGTCGCCGACGGTCTACGGCTACTACGACGGTGCCGACCCGGACAGCGCACCCAGTTGCAACGGCGAGCCGATGGAGGCCGGCAACGCCTTCTACTGCGGCGAGACCGACGAGCTGGCCTGGGACGTGTCGCTGATGAGCGACGGCTACCGGTCGGGCGACGCCTTCGCCTACCTGGTCGTCGCGCACGAGTGGGGGCACAGCATCCAGGCCCGGGTGAACGATGTCACCACCAACGCGTACGAGCTGCAGGCCGACTGTCTCGCCGCCGCGGCCCTGTACGGCGCCGTGGCCGACGGCACGCTGCAGTTCGAGGAGGGTGACGAGAAGGAGATCGCGAACGCGCTGACCTCGCTCGCCGACTCGACCGGCTGGACCGATACCACCGACCACGGCGACACCTTCCAGCGCATCGAGTACTTCGACGCGGGCCGCCAGGGCGGCGTCGAGGCCTGCCTCCCCACCGAATAACCC
>NZ_JBPGXM010000232.1:0-2255 GCF_056755495.1 Leifsonia sp. KNZ12-8B | reverse complement strand
CCACCTCCCACCTCCCCCGGGGCAGACACGCCCCCGTCGGCGGTGTACCGTCCGTGCCGGAAGCGAAGGGTGTCCTGCGCGTCGTCGAACCCGGGCGTGAGCGCGGGTGGGACGGGCGGTCCCGGTTGCGTCACGGCAGACGAGGCCTTATGCTCGCCGTGATGTGGTAACGATGCCACACCGCCGAAAGCGCAAGCCCGGGGGCGCGAGCCGACGGAGCGCGAGCGCAGGCGGGAAGGATCGAAAGGGCGGCGATGAGGATCACCGAGCTCGACGATGCTGCAGGCAAGGGAGGCTGCTCATGGCCGTCCTGACCGATACGTCCGGCACGACGCGCGCGGATGCGCGCAAGCCCGGCAAGAAGCGCGGCACCAAATACAACAAGCGCGAGGCGATCGCGGGCTACCTCTTCATCAGCCCGTGGATCGTCGGGTTCCTGGTGTTCACGCTGGGCGCGATGCTGTACAGCCTGTACATCTCGTTCAGCGACTACAACCTGGCGACCAACAGCGCCACACCGGCCGGCGTCGACAACTATGCCGAGCTGTTCAACGACCCGAAGGTGGGCCTCTCGCTCGGCAACACCCTCTTCTACGCGATCATGGCGGTGCCGCTCGAGATCATCTTCGCGCTGCTCCTCGCACTGCTGCTGAACTGGGTCGGTCGCGGAGCGGGCATCTTCCGCACCCTCTACTACCTGCCGAAGATGACACCGGCGGTGGCCACGGCCTCCATCTTCCTGCTGCTCCTCAACGGCAACACGGGCGCGATCAACCGCTTCCTCGCGATCTTCGGCATCGACGGCCCGCAGTGGCTGATCGACCCGAACTGGGTGAAGCCGTCCATCGTCCTCATGACGCTCTGGGGCGTCAGCGGCACGATGGTCATCTTCCTCGCGGCGCTGAAGAACGTGCCGCGCGACCTCTACGAGGTGGCGTCGCTCGACGGCGCGGGGCCGGTGCGCCAGTTCTTCACGATCACCATCCCGATGATCTCGCCGGCGATCTTCTTCAACGTCGTCGTGCTCACCATCGCGGCGCTGCAGGTCTTCGACCAGGCGTACCTGCTGTTCTGGCGCGACCAGACCAACGCGTCGCCCGAGTCGTCGCTGTTCTACGGCGTCTACCTCTTCCAGCAGGCGTTCCGGCAGTTCAACTTCGGCTTCGCCGCCGCCATGGCCTGGCTGCTGTTCGTGATCATCCTCCTGATCACCCTCGTGCAGGTGAAGGTCAGCAACCGCCTCGTCTACTACGAAGGAGACAAGTGATGTCGTCGGCAACCCAGTCCGCCCCCGCCGCGGCTCCGCTCGCCTCCGAAGCGCAGGTCGCCACCGGAGCGCCGCGCTCCTCCGGCCGTAAGAAGCCCGACCGCTGGTACAAGCCGAAGACGGTCGTCGGGAAGACGTTCCTGTGGATCGTCCTGATCGCCTTCAGCCTGCTGTTCCTGTACCCGTTCGCCTGGCTGCTCGCGTCGAGCCTCAAGCCGCGGCAGGAGGTGTTCGACAACTCCCTGTGGCCGAAGACGTTCACGCCGCAGAACTACGTGGAGGTGTGGAACCAGCTCCCCCTGCTGTCGTGGATCGGCAACAGCATCATCATCGCGCTGCTCGCCGCGGGCCTCGTCGCGATCTCGAGCTCGATCGTCGCGTTCGGGTTCGCGTACTTCAAGTTCCCGGGCCGCACCCTCCTGTTCGGCCTGGTGCTCGCCACGATGATGCTGCCCGGCGCCGTCACGATGGTGCCGCAGTACCTGATCTGGAAGAACCTCGGACTGATCGGCACGTGGATCCCGCTGTTCGGCATGAACCTGTTCGGCTCGGCCTTCTACATCTTCCTCCAGCGCCAGTTCTTCCTCGGACTGCCGCGCGAGCTGTTCGAGGCGGCTCGTCTCGACGGCGCGAGCTACTGGAAGCTGTTCACGAAGATCGCCCTGCCTCTGAGCATCCCGTCGTTCATCATCATCTTCCTGTTCGAGTTCCAGGCCAGCTGGAACAACCTCCAGGCGGCGCTGATCTACCTGAACGCGGGAGGCGTCGAGGGCTTCACCGTCCCGCTCGGCATCTCGTACGCGATGACGACCTTCAGCCCGACCAACGGTGGCCACGGCGACTACCAGTACGTGATGGTCGCGAGCCTCATCGTGACGCTGCCGATGCTCCTGCTGTTCGCCTTCGGGCAGCGGTACTTCATCGAAGGGGTCGCGACGCAGGGCCGCAAAGGCTGACGCGCGCTGCACGCACCTCACCGGGCGCGACG
>NZ_JBPGXM010000231.1:0-2219 GCF_056755495.1 Leifsonia sp. KNZ12-8B | reverse complement strand
GGGTGGCCGCGTCGATGGCGCCCGGGGCGGGCTTGTCGCTGACGCCCTGGGCGACCGTGGCGGTGAGGGCCGCGCTGGCAGCACCCGCACCGCGAACGCCGGCACCGGCATCCAGCACGGCGACCGCGTCGTTGACCACCTCGACGTGAGCGTTCGGGAGGAGACCGGTGAGCGCGGTGCGATGCGCCTCCTCGTCGCCGGGGAAGTCGAGTCCCGCGACCGCGGCGAGCACCCGGGCGACGGCGCGCACCGGGATGTCGCCCGCCTCACGAAGAGCATGGGAGACCGCGTCGGACACTTCCGCCGGCCCGCCGCCGCTGCCGGGCGCGATGATGCGGGCGAACTCGAGCACCCGTCCGGTCACCGCACGGTCATCTTGGCCGGCGAACGGACGGAGCAGGACGATCTCGGTCTTCGAGTTGCCGCCGTCGATCGCCAGCCAGACGGGACCCGCCGCGGCGTTCTGGGGGTGGGATGTGGTGGACAGCGTCGTTCCTTTCGCGGACGTCCTGCACGCGCGCCTCCATCCTGTCGCAAATGTGGGAACGTTGCCAGCCGCTTGTTCGGCCGCTCTGGTGCGAGACGTACTGCGGTCCGCGCCGCCCCTCCGCACCGCCGCGAACGAGGTCCGCCGCCGCCTCTCTCGATCGAGGGGCGCGAAGATGTCGCTGTGCGCGCGGAATCGCGACACAACGACGCCCCTCGACGCCGGGAGAGGGCTGCGCGAACGGAGCCCCGAAAGGCTCGAAAGTGCCGCTATCCGCACGGAATAGCGACACAACGACGCCCCTCGTGGCTAGCGCACGTGGTGCCGCGTCGAGGGGCGTCACGATGCCGCTATCGGAGCCCGATAGCGACACAACGGCGCCCCTCGACGCCTCCGGCGCCGCTCGGCGACGGACGCGTGCCGCGAGTCGCGTGTCGCGTCGCAACGGGCGCAGCGCTCGCGCCTGGCTCTGGCTACGCCCGCGGGGCCGCCGTCGAGCCTCGGGGCAGGACCTGCGCCTCCAGCACGATCCGCTCGGGCTCGGCGGAGGGGTCGGCGAGGCGCGCCAGCAAGCGGTCGAGCGCGGTCTCGCCGAGGGCGACCGCATCCTGAGCCACGGCGGTGATGCCGGGGTTGACCATGCTCATCCACTCGGAGTCGTCGAACGAGACCACGCTGACGTCGTCGGGGATGCGCAAGCCGAGGTCGTTGGTGGCGCGCCACACACCCTCGGCCAGGAGGTTGTTGGCGGCGAAGATCGCGGTCGGGTGGTCGCGGCGGGCCAGGATGTCGATGGCGGAGCGGCGGGCCTCGTCGGCGTCCCAGCCGGCCGGGATCACGAGTGCGGGGTCGGGCTCGATGCCGGACTCCTCCAGCGATCGACGGTAGCCAGCAGCACGTTCGCCACCGGTGGTCCACGTGGTCTCGTCGATGAACAACGCGATGCGACGGTGCCCGAGGTCGATGAGGTGGTCGGTCATCCGGCGCGCGACACCCGCGTTATCGATGATGACGGCATCGCAGCGGCCCTCGGAGAACTGGCGGTCGGCCTCGATGACGGGGATGTGCTGGCGCAACAGATACTCGGACACGTCGCCGGACAGGGGCGTCACGATCACCCCGGCCACGCGCGTTGCGACGAAGGCGCGGGCCGCGTCGATCTCGGCCTCGGTGGAGCCCTGGTCGTCGACGAGCATCATCGTGTAGCCCTCGCGGCGAGCGCGCGCGGCGATTCCGGCCGCGAGGTCCGCGTAGAAGGCGTTGCGGAGGTCGGAGACGAGGACGCCGATGGTGCGGCTGTCCTGCTTGCGAAGGCTGCGGGCCATCGCGTGCGGAACGTACCCGAGCGCCTCCGCTGCGTCGAGCACCCGCTGCCGGACGCCCGCCGCCACGTATCCCTCGCCGCTCAGCGCGCGCGACGTCGTGGACTGCGAGACGCCGGCCTCGCGTGCGACGTCCTTCAGCGTCGCGCGGCGGGGCACGCCCTCCTGGTCCAGCTCGCTCATCGACACCCTTCCTCCGGCGCCGGACCCCCGGACGCCGAGCGCGAATCCACACTAATGGGCGGCGACCCCAGGCGGCGGAGGGTGCAGCAATATCTGAACTGGCACCGGAGCGGTCGAGCCTGTGGAGAGGCAGGCACGCGTCTCCACAGGTCGCCACACGCCCTTTGCCGAGTCGTGAGCGCATGTCGCCACACATCCGCCGCCGAGTCTGTCTCTTATACACATCT
>NZ_JBPGXM010000230.1:0-2273 GCF_056755495.1 Leifsonia sp. KNZ12-8B | reverse complement strand
GAGATGACCACCACCGCACCGACCGACGGCGCCGCCCCCGTCGCCTCCCACGGCCGCGGGGCGGGGGAGGCGCATCCGCCGCAGACCGCGTATGCGCAGACCCCGTCCGCACACACTCCCTCCGCGCAGACCCCGCAGGCGCACGGCAATCTCCTGCGCCGCTGGCCGGTCTGGGCGCAGAACACCGCGCTCATCGTCGGCGCCGTCGCGGTGCTCGTGATCGTCTTCTTCGCCGGGTTCTTCACCGCCCAGGCGACCGATGGAGCGCGGGGCGGCTTCGGCACGAACCAGGACTTCGGACCGCGTCAGTTCGGCGGCGTCCCCGGCACTGGATCGGACGGCACCGGGTCGGACGGCACCGGCACGGACGGCGCCGGTTCCGGTTCCTGACCCCGCCCGCTCGGCCGCGTCCGCTCACCAGCTGACCGGGAGCGCCTTGCCCTCCTCGTAGCCCGCCGCCGACTGGATGCCCACGAGCGCCCGCTCGTGGAACTCGGGCAGCGTGCGCGCACCGGCGTACGTGAACGACGAGCGCAAGCCGGTCGTGATCATGTCGAGCAGGTCCTCCACCGACGGCCGCAGCGGGTCGAGGTAGATGCGCGAGCTCGAGATGCCCTCGGCGAACAGCGTCTTGCGGGCCAGCTCGAAGGCGTCGAGCCGCTCGAACCGGCCCTTGACGGCCTTCGTGCTCGCCATGCCCCAGCTCTCCTTGTAGAGCGCGCCGCGCTCGTCGCGGGCGAGCAGGCCGGGCGCCTCGATGGTGCCCGCGAACCAGGAGCCGATCATGACGGAGGCGCCGCCCGCCGCGAGCGCGAGGGCCACATCGCGCGGGTAGCGCACGCCGCCGTCGGCCCAGACGTGCGCGCCGAGCTCGCGTGCCGCGGCGCTGGTCTCGAGCACCGCAGAGAACTGCGGCCGCCCGACGGCCGTCATCATGCGGGTCGTGCACATCGCGCCGGGCCCTACGCCCACCTTGAGGATGTCGGCGCCCGCCTCCACGAGGTCGCGCACGGCCTGCTCGGTGACGACGTTGCCCGCGACGATCGGCAGGCCGAGATTCAGCCCCTTCACCTCGCGGATGGCGCGGCGCATCCCGCCCTGGTCCCCGTGGGCGGTGTCGATGACGAGCACGTCGACGCCGGCCGCGGCGAGCGCCTTCGCCTTGCCGGCGACGTCGCCGTTGATGCCGACCGCGGCGGCGACCCGCAGGCGCCCGTCCGCGTCGAGCGCCGGCTGGTAGATCGTGGAGCGGAGGGCGCTGCGCCGGCTGAGCGTTCCGACGACCCGGCCGTGGTCGAGCACGGGCGCGAAGTCGATGCCGGCGGCGTCCATGACCGCGAAGGCGGCCTTGCCGTCGGTGAGGTCCTCCGCCTCCAGCGAGGTCAGGGCGCCGTGCAGCAGGTCGCCGATGCGGGCGTCCGGCAGCGCGGAGCCGAGCTGGCTCGACGCGAGGCAGCCGAGATAGTCGCCGTCGGCCCCCTGCACGACGATGCCGTGCCCCTCCACCGCCGGGATGCGCCGCAGGACGTCGGCGACGGTCTCGTCCGGGTGCGCGTCGTACGGGGTGTCGAAGGCGACCGGCTGGGCCTTCACCCAGCGGATCGCCTCGTCGAGATCCTGCAGATGCATGTCCTGGGGCAGCACGCCCAGACCGCCGCGGCGTGCGACGGTCGCGGCGAGGCGCTTCCCGGTCACCGAGTTCATGTTCGCGGACACGATCGGGATGGTGGCGCCGGTGCCGTCGTTCGGGGCGAGCGACACGTCGAGCCGGCTGGTGACGTCCGACCGGGAGGGGACGAGGAAGACGTCCGAGTAGGTGAGGTCGTGGCGGGGCGACGTTCCATAGAACTGCATGGGAATAACGGTATCGCCACCCGCTGGACGCAGGCACGGAGACGAGGAAGGGATTAGGCTTGAACCTCGGATGGAAGCGGGCGCCACGAGCTGCCCGATCGGACGAAATCAACGGAGAGTGGGCGATCGGCTGTGTCGAGCCAATTGACCGGAGTGGGAACCGACGACGGGTCGTCGGGCGAATTCGGAGCCAACGAATGGCTGGTGGATGAGCTGTACGAGCAGTTCATCCACGACCGCAACTCGGTCGACAAGTCCTGGTGGCCGATCCTCGAGAGCTACCAGCCGACGGTGAAGGAGGAGGGCGCTCAGTCCTCGATCCCGTCACCCGACGAGACCCCGGCCCCGTCGCCCGCCGAGCCCACGGTGCCGGCCCCTGCCGAGCCGACCGCCCCGACCCCGGCCGAGCCGACCGTCCC
>NZ_JBPGXM010000229.1:0-2325 GCF_056755495.1 Leifsonia sp. KNZ12-8B | reverse complement strand
GGGTGCGCTGGGGGGGGGGGTGGGGCCGGCGGGCGGCCAGCGCCCCCCACCGCGGGGGCGGCACGTTCTGGGGCGGGACCGTGACCGCGACGCCCGCCGCCGGCCAGCCGGCGTGGTCGCGCACCGACACGGCGACGGAGGCGAAGCCGGGGGTGACCTCGCCGTCCTCCGTCGCGTAGCCGCGCGCGCGGACCTCCCCCACGAGCCGGCGCAGCTCCGCGTACGAGTGCGGTCCCGCGCCGGTGCGCTCCTCGAACGCGTCCCGGTCCGGGTACAGGGCACGCAGCTGCTCGGCCGGGAGGGACGCCAGCAGCGCCCGCCCGCTCGCGGTCAGGTGGGCGGGGAGCCGCACCCCGACATCCGTGACCAGCCGCGGCCGCCGCGGCGCCCGCTCCTCCACGATGTAGACGACGTCGCGGCCGTGCAGCACCGCCACGTGGCCGGACTCCCCGAGCGCGTCGACCAGCGCCGCGACGATCGGACGCCCCAGCCGGCTCAGCGGCTGCTGCCGCGAGAAGGCGCTGGAGAGCTCGTAGGCGGCGACGCCGAGCCCGTAGCGCCGCGCCTCCGGGAAGTGCAGCACGAAGCCGTGCTCGGCCAGCACCGCGAGCAGGTGATACACGGTCGACCGCGGCAGCCCCAGGGCGGACGCGATACCGGCCGCCGGGACCGGGCCGCGCTGCGCGGCGAGGTGGCCGAGGATGCGGAGCGTGTTCTCCGCGGCGGGGACCTTGCTCGCGCTTCCCGTGCTCATCGGCGCCGCCCTCTCGTCTGGGATACCGGACAGGAGGGAGCCTAGCGGTGGCGCGCGACCCCGGCACCGCGTCGCATCATCGAGACATGCTCCACACCGCCTCCCCCATCCCGTCACCAGCGCCCGCGCCCGACGAGGCGGCCACCACCGCCGCCGTCACCGTCGGCGCCCGCCCGCTCACCGTGGCGGAGGTCGTCGCCGTCGCGCGCCACGACGCGCCCGTCGTCCTCGACCCCGCCGCGCTCGACGCCGTCGCCGCCTCCCGCGCCCTCATCGAGGCGCTGGCCGACGACCCCCAGCCGCACTACGGCATCTCGACCGGCTTCGGCGCGCTGGCCACGACCTTCATCCCGGTCGAGCGGCGCGCCCAGCTCCAGGCGAGCCTCGTCCGCTCGCACGCCGCCGGCAGCGGGCCGGAGGTCGAGCGGGAGGTCGTGCGCGCCCTCATGCTGCTGCGGCTCGCGACCCTCATGACCGGCCGCACCGGCGTGCAGCGCCGCACGGTCGAGACGTACGCCGCCCTCCTCAACGCCGGGATCACTCCGGTCGTGCACGAGTACGGCTCGTTGGGCTGCTCGGGCGACCTGGCGCCGCTCGCCCACTGCGCGCTCGCGGCGATGGGCGAGGGGAGGGTGCGGGTCGGCGGTGAGCTGTTCGACGCCTCCACCGCCCTGGCCGATGCCGGCATCGAGCCGGTCGTGCTGGCCGAGAAGGAGGGCCTCGCGCTCATCAACGGCACCGACGGGATGCTGGGGATGCTCGCGCTCGCGCTGCACGACCTCCACGGCCTCCTCGTCACCGCCGACATCGCCGCCGCCATGAGCGTGGAGGCGCTGCTCGGCACCGACGCGGTGTTCGCCGACGACCTGCAGCGGCTGCGGCCGCACGCCGGACAGGCGGTGTCGGCCGGCAACCTCCGCGCGCTGCTCGCCGGGTCGCCGCTCGTCGCCAGCCACAAGGGGCCGGAGTGCACGCGCGTGCAGGACGCGTACTCGCTGCGCTGCGCCCCGCAGGTGCACGGCGGCGCGCGCGACACCCTCGCGCATGCGACGCTCGTCGCCGAGGGCGAGCTGGCCGCCGCGATCGACAACCCGGTGCTGACCCTCGACGGGCGGGTGGAGTCGAACGGCAACTTCCACGGCGCTCCCGTCGCGTACGCGCTCGACTTCCTCGCGATCGTCGTCGCCGACGTGGCCAGCATGTCGGAGCGGAGGACCGACCGGTTCCTCGACCCTGCGCGCAACCAGGGCCTCCCGCCGTTCCTCGCGCACGAGGTCGGCGTCGACTCGGGGCTGATGATCGCGCAGTACACCGCGGCGGGGATCGTGTCGGAGCTCAAGCGGCTCGCCGCCCCCGCCTCCGTCGACTCGATCCCGTCGTCGGCGATGCAGGAGGACCACGTCTCGATGGGCTGGGCTGCGGCGCGCAAGCTGCGGCGAGCGCTGGACGGGCTCGGTCGCGTGCTCGCGATCGAGCTGGTGACCGCCTCCCGCGGTGCCGAGCTGCGCGCCCCGCTCGCGCAGGGCCCGGCGACCGCCGCCGTGACCGCCGCGCTGCGGACGGTCGCCGCC
>NZ_JBPGXM010000228.1:0-2348 GCF_056755495.1 Leifsonia sp. KNZ12-8B | reverse complement strand
CTCTTCGGGGTGGGAGCGGGCAGGGAACGTGGGGCCGCCGCCCGGCGCGGACGGCGGCCCGCGCGTGTCAGCAGCAGTCGGGCGAGCAGGAGCCGTCCGGCAGCACCTGGCAGTCGTCGGTGTCGCAGCATCCCATGATGATTCTCCCTTCTCCATCGACGGTTGTCGATGAACCCAGGGTGAACGCATACATTGACGTTTGTCAATGTATCGACGAGAATCGATGCATGGCGATCACCGAGCTGCTGCCGTTGCGCGACCTCCAGGCGTGCTGCGCGCCGATCACGCGCGAGGTCATCAGCGACGAGCACGCCGTCTCGGTCGCCAAGGCGATGAAGGCGCTCGCCGATCCGGCACGGCTGCGGCTGCTGTCGATGGTCGCCGCTCACGAGGACGGCGAGGCCTGCGTGTGCGACCTGACCGAACCGCTCGGCCTCTCGCAGCCGACGGTCTCGCACCACCTCAAGATCCTCGTGGAGGCCGGGTACCTGACGCGGACCAAGCGCGGCACCTGGGCGTACTACCGGATCGTGCCGGGGTCGCTCGACGCCGTCGGCTCGTTCTTCGCCACAGTCTGAGACCTCGCCGGGCCGGCGCCCCGGGCCAGTGCCGGCGCGCCGGGCTAGCGCCCTTCCCGCAACCGGGCCTCCCGCTGCCGCGACACGGAGGCGGCCGCCCTCGCCGCTACGCGGCTGACCGTGATCTCGAACGGGCCGCGGAGGCGCAGCAGCGCGAGCACGGCGCCGAGCGCGCTGACGATGGCGATGTTGAGGACGGCGGCACCCCATCCCTCCGCCCACCACGGCGACGTGCCGGGGGCGAGGTCGTACGCGAGCGCCGCGATCACGGCGAGCGTGAGGATGTGGAGCACGTACGAGCTGAGCGGCGCGGCGCCCGCGGCGATGAAGGGCCGGAGCGGGAGGGACGCCCGCGGCACGGTCGCGAGCAGCAGCAGGCACAGGCCGATGACGGCCGCGCTCACGCCGATGCCGCGCAGCAGGTCGAGCACCGTCCCCGAGTGCGGAAGACCGAGCAGGATGCCGCTGACGTCGCCGGTCGGGCCGCCGTACTCCTGGAACTCGTCCGGCTGCACCGCCGCAGGGAGCAGGGTCGCCGCGACCGCTGCCAGCACCGCGGCGACCGCGGCGGCGGTGGCTCCCGCACCGGCGGCGATCCCGGCGAAGCGGGTGAGACCGCCCGCTGCGACGGCGGCGAGAGCCGCCCGGCCGAGCAGCATCCCGACCAGCAGGTACACGAGCCAGGTGAGCGCCGGATAGGTGCCGGTCAGCAGCACGGCCCGCACCAGCTTCAGCGGGTCGCCGGCGTCGAGGAAGCCGGGCGACCACAGCTCGGAGACGGTCTGCAGCTGCTCCCGCAGCCACCAGTTCGCCACCGGCACGACCAGCGCCAGCACCGCGCACACGGTGACGACGACCCAGCGCCGGGCGGTCAGCAGCGGCACGGTCAGCCACATCGCGACGCCCAGGTAGACGAGCACGATGACGGCCTGCTGCTGGAGCACGGCCAGCACGAGGCCGACGCCGATCACGCAGGCTCCGCGGGCGAGGAGGGCCGCCCGGGCCGCCCACGCCTCGCCGGCCTCCAGGTAGCGGCGGGAGGCCAGGGCAACGCTGAACCCGCTGACTACGGCGAACAGGGTCGATGCGTTCCCGGTCACCAGCCACCCGGCCACCGCCCCCTGCTGGTCGTACGGGACGGTGTGCGCGACGATCATCCCGGCGATCGCGAGGAACCGTGCCAGGTCGAGTCCCGCGAGCCGGGCGCCGGGGGAGACCGCGGCTGCGACCAGCGTGTTCATGGCACCAGCCTGACGCATCCCGCCGGTCGGCACCACGACGCCCCGGCCCGGCCGCCGGGCGGAGGCAGGGTCGGGGCGCCGTCGTGTCCCGCGGGCTCAGCGCGTCAGGAGCGCACGGTCCACCGCTGGTACGCGTTGCCGTAGCAGGTGGTCACCTGCAGCGGCGCGTTGCTCGCACCGTTGTCGAGCGCGTCGAGGCACAGGTTCAGCCCGGCGTTCACGTACGACGCGGTGTCGGCGCGGTACTGCCACTGCTGGTTCGTGCTCGTCGTGCAGGCGGCCGCCTTCACCCGGTGCGTCACCGTGTCCGGAGTGAGGCACAGGCCGCCGCGCTGGGGGAACATCAACCGCTTGCCGGCGTCGAGCTGGACGAGCTGGTTGGCGTTGCCGACGCAGGTCCACAGACCGGCCGTCGTGCCGTTGTCGAGCAGGTCGAGGCAGTAGCCCTGTGCGCCGTTCTTGAGGGCGGCGGGTGCTGCGGTCGGCGTGGCCGTCGGCGCAGCGGTCGGCGTCGGCGTCGGGGTGGGAG
>NZ_JBPGXM010000227.1:0-2474 GCF_056755495.1 Leifsonia sp. KNZ12-8B | reverse complement strand
GGTCCCGACTTGGGTGTTGTGCTCGTCGGTCGCCGGGCGGGCGGGGGGGGGGGGGTGGGCGACGCCGGCCCGCACGGCCGCAAGGCGCTCGGCGAGCGGGCTACTTGAGGAAGTCGGGGATGTCGAGGTCGTCATTCTCGTCGTCGAACGCCGGGTCCTTCGGTGCTGCCTCGGCGACCGGGGCCTCGCCGGTGGACTGCCACGGGGTGGTCTGCGGGGCCGGGATCTCGCCCGCCTCGACTTCGGCGGAGGACTGCACCTGCGACTCCTCGGAGCCCGCCTCCACGTAGGTCGTGCGGCGGCTCTCGACCGCGGCCGGGCGCGCGTTCGGCTCGCCGCCGTCGAAGCCGGCCGCGATGACCGTGACGCGGACCTCGTCGCCGAGGGTGTCGTCGATGACGGCGCCGAAGATGATGTTCGCCTCCGGGTGCACCGCCTCCTGCACCAGGCGCGCGGCGTCGTTGATCTCGAAGATGCCGAGGTTCGATCCGCCCTGGATGGAGAGGAGGACGCCGTGCGCTCCGTCGATGCTCGCCTCGAGCAGCGGGGAGGCCACGGCCAGCTCGGCCGCCTTGATCGCCCGGTCGGCGCCGCGCGAGGAGCCGATGCCCATGAGCGCGGAGCCGGCGCCCTGCATCACCGACTTCACGTCGGCGAAGTCGAGGTTGATCAGGCCGGGGGTCGTGATCAGGTCGGTGATGCCCTGGACACCGGCGAGGAGCACCTGGTCGGCGGTGGAGAACGCCTCCAGCATGCTGATGCCGCGGTCGCTGATCTCCAGCAGCCGGTCGTTGGGCACGACGATGAGGGTGTCGACCTCTTCCTTGAGCCGCTGCACGCCGGCCTCGGCCTGCTGCTGGCGGCGCTTGCCCTCGAACGAGAACGGCTTGGTGACGACACCGATGGTCAGCGCGCCGATCGACTTCGCGATGCGCGCGACGACGGGAGCGCCGCCGGTGCCGGTGCCGCCGCCCTCGCCCGCGGTGACGAAGACCATGTCGGCGCCCGCGAGCGCCTCCTCGATCTCCTCCGCGTGGTCCTCGGCGGCGCGGCGGCCGACCTGGGGGGCGGCGCGGGCGCCGAGACCGCGGGTGATCTCGCGGCCGACGTCGAGCTTGACGTCGGCGTCGCTCATGAGGAGCGCCTGGGCGTCCGTGTTGATGGCGATGAACTCGACGCCACGCAGGCCGAGCTCGATCATGCGGTTGACGGCGTTCACGCCGCCGCCGCCGATGCCGACGACCTTGATCACGGCGAGGTAGTTCTGGTTAGCTGTCACGTCCGGCCTCCACGGGAACCTTCAACCTCAACTCGAGGCTTAAAGTTATGCTGAGTATGCAATTCTCGATCCGACGTTAGGTGCGCGGCGCCCGCGGCTCGGGGAGCCGGTGGGCGTGTCGGGAAATCGCGGCGCGGATCCATGCCGCGACACCCTCCATGCTGCTCCCTCACCCTGTCGTCACGCTGTGCGGGGACGAGACGTCGTACCGGTTCGCGCCGCTCGCCCCGGCGAGGAGCGCGGCGAGGTCGGCCGCCTTGAGGTCGGAGTCCTCCGCGCTCCCCCACACCACGGTCGCACCGCTGCCGCGCAGTGTGAAGCTCACATCGTCCTTGGTCTTGGCCGAGATCGTGTCGACCTGCGCGAGGACGGTCGGCGGCAGGGCGCTGAGGACACCGGCCACGGCGGCGAAGGCGGAGTCGGCGTCGGTCTCGGCCGAGCCTCCTGCCGCCGTCACGAGCGGATAGCCCTCCGGCCGGGCCTGGCTGCTCGCGATGGGCACCTTGGCGGCGTCGACGAGCGTGAAGACGCTCCCCTTCTGGATGACGCCGACGGGCTGCCGCTCCTCGATGCGGACCACGAGCGTGTCCGGCGGGCGGCTCTCGAGCGTGTAGCTGCGGATGAGCGGGAACGCGGCCAGGTCGCTCGAGATCGCCGCCTGGTCGAGCAGCGGCAGCGGCCTGCCCAGCTGGTCGCCCAGCTTGGCACGGATCGCCGCCGGGTCGAGGCGCGAGGCGCCGGTGATCTCGATGTGGCGCACGGCGAGGAGCGGCGACACGGCGACCCCTGCCACGCCCACCACGAGGGCGACGACGACGCCGGCGGCCGCGAGCCAGGTCAGCCGGCGGCGGCGCGAGCGCTTGGTGAAGCGGCGCACCTCGCCGCGCTCGATCCGCCGGCGCTCCTTGCGCGCCGCGCGCAGCGCCTTCGCGATCTCACGATTGGTCGGAAGCGCGTCATAGGGGTTGCGGGGTGCGTGGGCGTCGCCGGTCCGTGCGTCCGGCGCCTCCTCCTCGGCGGAGGGACGCAGCAGCGGGATGGGCGCCGTGACGGTCTGGACGCGCCGGGACTCCTTGGACGTCGCCGACGGGGATGCCGGCGGCGTGGACGCCGCCGGCGGGGGCGCCCGGGCCCGGGGGCCGGGGGTGCGCGGGGGGGGCGGGGCCCCCGCGCCCCCCCCCCCGCCGGGCGCGGG
>NZ_JBPGXM010000226.1:0-2492 GCF_056755495.1 Leifsonia sp. KNZ12-8B | reverse complement strand
TCCCCGGCGAGTCGCCCCAGACCTCCGGATTCACCCGCCCTTCCCCGGCGAGCCGCCCGAGACCTCCGGAGACGACAACACCCCTCGGCTACCGCACCGCCTTCACCGGGAGCAGCAGCCCGAGCCCGACAGCGAGCACCAGCACGATCGCCAGGATGCCCCAGTACTGCGCGCCGCCCACCGCCACGAACGTCGCGAAGAGCGTCGGCGCCAGGAACGACACCGCGCGCCCGGTCGTGGCGTACAGCCCGAACACCTCGCCCTCGCGCCCGGCCGGCGTGACCCGCGCGAGGAAGGTCCGGCTCGCTGACTGCGCCGGCCCGACGAACAGGCACAGCACGAGCCCGCCGACCCAGAACGCCGTGGCGCCGAGGTCGTGCGTGAAGAACACGGCCGTCCCCGCCACGATCAGCCCGATCAGCGAGGTGACGATGACGGCCTTGGGCCCGAACCGGTCGTCCAGCCTCCCGGACAGGAGGGTGCTGACCCCCGCGACCACGTTCGCCGCGATGGCGAACACGATCACCTGACCGCTGGTGAAGCCGAACGTGCCCTGAGCCAGGATCCCGCCGAAGGTGAACACCCCGACCAGTCCGTCGCGGAACAGCGCCGACGCGATGAGGAAGAGCACGGTGTTGCGGCTCTCCCGCCACAGCCTCCCGATGTCGCGGACGAGCACCGCGTACGACTGGAAGAACCCGACGCGCCCGGTGCGCGGGCTCGGCGTCATCTCCGGCACGACGAACAGCACCGGGAGCGAGAAGACCAGCGTCCACAGCGCCGCGATGAGCGCGATGATGCGGATGTTGAGCCCGCCGTCCTCCGGCACGTGCAGGAGCCCGCCGGTCCCGTCGTCGTTGCCGGTCACCATGCCGAAGTAGACGATGAGGAGCAGCACGATGCCGCCGAGGTAGCCGGCGCCCCAGCCGATCCCGCTGACCCGGCCGACCGTCCGCGGCGTGGAGACCTGCACCAGCATCGCGTTGTAGTTGACGGTGGCGATCTCATAGAAGATCGTCCCGATGGCCACCAGCGCGACCCCGAGCAGGAAGTACGCCGGCTCGCCGACGACGAAGAACATGAGGGCGGTCGCGACGACCACGGCTCCCGTGTTGATGCCCAGCCAGAGCTTGCGCCTCCCCGAGCCGTCCGTCCGCCGGCCCAGCACCGGAGCGAGGATGGCGACGACCGCGCCCGCGATGCCCACCCCCCACGCCAGGCCGCTGGACAGGGTCGCGACGGCCGCCTCGTAGGCGGCGTGCGCCGGTCCGGAGGCGCTGCTCTCGGCATCCCGCGCCGAGACGATCGCCGGGTCGACGAAGAGGCTGCTCGTCAGGTACACGGTGAAGACGAAGGTGGTGATGACCGCGTTGAAGGCCGCGCCTCCCCAGTCCCACGCCGCCCACGACACCACCCACCGGCGGGGGATGCTGCGGTCGGCCGCGCTGTCGGCGAAGAGCGGGGTCGCGGTGGTCACCAGGGCGTCGTCGCCCGCACCACGGCCTCCCGGATGGTCGGTCGTCATGGGGACAGCGTAGGGCCGGGCGGGGAACGCACGGTGAACGACGCGATGCGGCGGCTCACGTCATGATTCGACCTCCCCCCACAGCGTCAGCTTCTCCGGATTGCGCACCGCGCAGATGCCCGACACGACGCCGTCGCGCACGGTCAGCGTGATCACGCCCGTGATGCGCCCGGCCTGCACCTCCACGAACCCCAGCCCGTCGGCCGTCTCACGCGGCAGCAGCGCGGCCTCGGGATACTTCGCCGCGAGCCCGAGGATGAACCTGGCCACGTTGACGGCGCCGTGCACCGGCCGACGAGCCGCGCTGACGATGCCGCCGCCGTCGGAGGTGAGCACGACCTCCGGATCGAGCACCGCGACGAGCTGCGCGAGGTCGCCGCCGTCGGCTGCGGCGGCGAATGCCCGGACGACGCGGTCGTGCTCTGCGCGCGGCACCGGCTGCTCCCGCCCCTCCCGCACCCGCCGCCGAGCGGTGGCCGCGAGCTGCCGGCAGGCGGCCGGGGAGCGGCCGACGGTCTCCGCGATCTCGTCGAAGGGCATCCCGAACACGTCGTGCAGCACGAACGCGACCCGCTCGGCCGGGGTCATCGCCTCGAGCACCAGGAGGAGCGCCATGCTGACCGAGTCGTCGAGCGTCACCCGGTCGAGCGGATCGGCGGGCGCCGCCGCTCCGGCGAACGCGTCCGACGGCACCGGCTCCGGCAGCCAGGGGCCGACATACCGCTCGCGGCGGGCGCGCGCCGATCCGAGCACGTCGAGGCAGATCCGGCTCGCGACGCGGGTCAGCCAGCCCGCGGGCGCGATGATCGCCTCCCGCTCCTCGGGCGTGAGCCGGTACCAGCGCGCGTACGTCTCCTGCACGGCGTCCTCCGCCTCCGCCACCGTGCCGAGCATGCGGTACGCCAGCGCGAGCAGATGCCGCCGCTCGGCGATCACGGCCTCGTCGACCTGTCTCTTATACACATCT
>NZ_JBPGXM010000225.1:0-2663 GCF_056755495.1 Leifsonia sp. KNZ12-8B | reverse complement strand
CAACACGCCGTCTCGCCGGGCTCGGAGGCGGCGTGTCGCGCCAAACGGATCGCCCACCGCGGCTGCAGCCGGCGCCGCCGGCGCGACCGGGCTTGCCAAATTGCTCGCTCCCGAATACTCTGTGCCGAGTAATCGGGTACGGGTGATCGACGAGAGAGGTGGCGATGACCAAGCGCGCGGTGTCGAACCCGTTGGCCCTGGCGGTGCTCGCCTGCCTGTGGGAGAAGCCGATGTACCCGTACGAGATGACGACCACCATGCGGGAGCGCGGCAAAGAGGACAGCATCCGGCTCAACTTCGGCTCCCTGTACACCGTCATCAAGGCGCTGCAGAAGCACGGCTTCATCGAGGTCGCCCAGACCGAGCGCGAGGGCAATCGGCCGGAGCGCGTCGTGTACGCGATCACCGACGCCGGCCGCCGCGAGTCGGAGGAGTGGCTGCGCGAGCTGGTCGCCGTGCCCGAGAAGGAGTACCCGGCGATCGAGACCGCCCTCTCGCTCCTGCCGATGCTCCCGCCCGAGGCAGCGGCGGAACTGCTGGAGGTCCGGGCCGCCCGACTGGCCGACGACCTCGCCGAGCGGCGCGCGACGAATGCGCAGGCGGCCGAGACCGGCCTCCCCGAACTCCTCCTGATCGAATCCCACTACCGCGTGGCGATGCTCGACGCCGAGCTGGCCTTCATCGCCGACCTGGCCGCGCGCGTGCGCGACGGCTCCGTCGGCGGCGCGGAGTGGTGGCGGCAGCTGCACGTGCTGCTCGCCGACGGCCTCAGCATGGATGACATCCGTTCGCGGGTGGCATCGGGCGACGTCGGAGGGGAGGCGGCCGACCTGTTGAGGAACCCATAACGAAAGTGATGGCCGAGGAGCGGCAACTCCCCGGCCATCGAGACCACCGATTCGTTCCGTGAGGAACCTGCGTCAACAGTCACCGAGGGTCGTATTCCATGATATTCCCCCTCGGTGGCGGGAAAGGAGCCCGTCGTGGCACCCACCACCGGCTCGGCGCTCGCCGCCGAGCACCTCATCAAGTCCTACAGCGGCGGGAGGGGCAGGCCTCCCGTCCGCGCCCTCGACGGCCTCGGGTTCGAGGCCGGCGCCGGCACCGTGTTCGGCCTGCTCGGGCCCAACGGGGCCGGCAAGTCGACGACCATGAAGATCCTCTCGACGCTCGCTCGCGCCGACAGCGGCTCGGCCTTCGTCGCCGGGATCGACGTCGGCCGGCATCCCGCCCGCGTCAGGAGGGCGATCGGTTTCGTCGCCCAGAAGCCCGTGTCCGATCCGATGGGGACCGGTCTCGAGAACCTCGTGCTCGCCGGACGGCTGCAGGGGCTGCGCGCGGGGGAGGCGAAGGCGAGGGCGGCCGAGCTGCTCGATCGCTTCGGCCTGACCGAGCACGCCCGCCGGCAGGTCAAGACCTACTCCGGCGGCATGGCGCGCAAGCTGGATGTCGCCATCGGCCTCATGCACCGGCCGCAGGTGCTCTTCCTCGACGAGCCCACCACCGGGCTCGACCCGGAGGCGCGCGCCGAGCTGTGGTTGGAGCTCGACCGGATGACCGCGGCCGAGAACCTCACCGTGCTGCTCACGACGCACTACCTCGACGAGGCCGACCGCCTCGCCGACCGGCTGGCGATCGTCGACCACGGCCGCGTCGTCACCGAGGGCACCCCGGACGAGCTCAAGAGCGGGCTGCGCGGCGACGCGGTCGTCGTGGAGCTGGCCGCCGGAGCCGACCCGTCCGCCGGGCTCGCCGCCCTGCAGCGCGTCGCGGTCCTCCGCGAGGTCGGCGGCGAGGGCCGCACCCTCCGCGCCCGGGCCGACGACGGGGCGGCGACCCTGCCGCTCACGCTCGCGGCCCTCGAGGCGGCGGGCATCGCCGTCGCCTCCGCCACCGTCGCCCGGCCCAGCCTGGACGACGTCTACCTGCGGCACACCGGCCGCACCTTCACGCGGGCGCAGGAGTCCGCCGAGCAGCTCGTGGAGTCCGCATCATGACCACCATCGCCACCACGCCCTCCACCGTCCGTCCGGTCCGTCGCGGCGGGCCGACCTTCCTCAGCCACACGCTGCTGCTCACCGGGCGGCAGATCCGGGCGGCGCTGCGGATGCCGGCGTTCCTCGTGATGAACCTCGTCCAGCCGGTCATCTGGCTGCTGCTGTTCGGACAGCTGTTCAAGGCGGTGATCGAGATCCCGGGCTTCGGCGCTGGACAGAGCTACCTCGAGTACCTCACGCCGGGCGTCGTGATGATGCTCGCGCTGTTCGGCAGTGCCTGGTCGGGGACCGTCTACATCCAGGACATGGACCGGGGAGTGATGGACCGCTTCCTGACGTCGCCGGCCAACCGCGGCGCGATGATCGTGTCGACGCTCGTCTACCAGTCGCTCCTGGCCGTGATGCAGTCGCTCGTCGTCCTCGGGATCGCCGTCTGGGCAGGAGCCCGGTTCGAGGGCGGGCTCGCGGGCATCCTGCTGCTCCTGCTCGGGGTGGTGCTGCTGACGGCGGTGTTCTCGTCGCTGTCGAACGCGGTCGCGCTGCTCGCCCGGGATCAGACCGCGCTGATCGGCATCTCGCAACTGATCACCCTCCCGCTGATGTTCCTCAGCTCGGCGATCATGAACACGACGCTGTCGCCGGAGTGGGTGCAGAACGTGGCCGCGT
>NZ_JBPGXM010000224.1:0-2795 GCF_056755495.1 Leifsonia sp. KNZ12-8B | reverse complement strand
AGATGTGTATAAGAGACAGCCACCCCACGCAGCGTGTCCCGCCAACTCGTTGCCGCCGCCGCCCACCTGCACCACCGCTTCCGGACTTCCGCACGCCAACACGCCGCCCACCCAGCCCACAACTCCGGAACGACCGCCGCCCCGAGCCGCCGAGTCCGCAGAAAATGCCTCCGACGCGCCGTCGCACACGACATTTTCCGCGTACTCGACAGCTGCCTCAGCGACGACATCCGGAGTAAGTGACCCGCGGTGCGCGGACGCCGGCGCGAGCACCGCGCGCACCGATCTCGGCGCGCACGCGGTCACGAACCGGGGCGGTCCGTGTGCCCGGCGCCATGGTGGCCGCGGCCGAGCCGGAGCATCCGGGCGATGCACGTCACGCACCCAGTCTTCGTCTAATCCGCAGAGGATGTGGCATCGTTGCCATACACAACCCAGGGCTTGACCCTGCGCACCTTCAAGCGTACAAAACGGTTACGTAACGAATACGCGCGCTGGCCGCCCGAAACTCTTGTCAACAGCCCGGACACTGCGTTACTTTGCGATGTGGGAAGGTTTCCAGGTTTGCCGCTTCGCACCTCGGCTGCCGGGAGCTCAGACCTCTTCGCACGGGCGACGACGCCCGTGGCGACTCCATCGAAGGGAAATCGAATGAACAAGAGGCACACCGCCCTCGCCACGCTGGCGATCACAGCGTCGGTGGCGCTCCTCGCCGGCTGCAGCTCCAGCGGCGGCGGCTCGTCCAACGCTGACTTCTCCAAGGATGCGAAGGGCACGCTGAACGCGTGGGGCTTCGACAACGCGGACGAGGTCGGAACGTCGCGTCTCGACTATGCGAAGAAGCAGCTCAGCGACGTCACGATCAAGATCGACCAGACCCCGTTCGACGCGCAGAAGTTCACCACCCGCGTCGCCGGCGGCAACGTGCCGGACGTCGTCCAGATGGACCGCCAGTTCGTCGCGACTTACGCCTCGCAGGGCCTCATCATGCCGCTCGACCAGTGCTACTCGGTGCACGACGTCGACCCGAAGTCCGCCTACTACTCCTCCGTCATCGACGACATCACCTTCGACGGCAAGATCTACGCGGTGCCGCAGTTCTACCAGCCGCCGGCGATCATCACCAACGAGCGCGTGATGAAGGCCGCCGGTGTCACCGACGCCGACATCGACACCTCCAAGCCCGACACCCTCGTCGCCGCGGTCAAGAAGATGTACAAGGCGTCCGGCGGCAACCCGTCGACCCTCGGCTTCGACCCGCAGGCCAGTGGCCAGGCCGGTCTGTGGCTGCTCGCCTACGGCGGCCAGATCATCGACAAGGACGGCAAGCCGACCCTCGACGACTCCAAGAACGAGAAGGGCCTGGAGGTGCTGAAGCAGATCGCGGACGCCCAGGGCGGCTACGCGAAGCTGAAGAGCTTCACCGACTCCTTCGACTTCTTCGGCGAGAACAACCAGTACGTGAAGGACCAGGTCGGCGCCGAGGTGAACGCCCAGTGGTACGTGAACGTGCTGACCCCGTTCGTCGACAAGGTCGACATCGGCGCGGTGCCGTTCAAGGACAGCGAGGGCAACCCGTTCACCGTCGCTTCCGGAACGTCGTTCGTGATCCCGGCCGGCGCCAAGAACAAGGACGCCGCCTGCGCCTGGGCCCTCAACCTGACCAACAAGGAGGCCTGGATGGCCGCCGGCGCCGCCCGCGCCAAGACCATCGCCGACACCCCCGGCGCCATCAACACCGGCCTCTTCACGGGTTCGCCGGAGGCCGACAAGGCCATCCGCGACCAGTACGTGAAGCCGTCCGGCAACGCGGGCTTCGACAAGGCGATCTCGACCTATTACGACGTCGTCGGCAGCGGCAAGTCGTTCGGCGCCTCGCCGGCCGGTCAGCAGATCCAGACGGAGCTGCAGAACGCGATCCAGTCGTACCTGCTGGGCAACAAGTCGGCCACGAAGGCGCTCTCTGACGCGCAGGCCGCCGCTCAGAAGGCGTACGACCAGGCGACGAAGAGCAGCAAGTAGCACGGGCTCTTCCACAGGGGCGGTCCTCGTCGGAGGGCCGCCCCTTCCGCGTTTCCGGCACCGCCGCGCCTCCTCACCGACTTGTCACGACACGCCGCCGCCGCGCGTCCCCGCGCGGCATGTCCTGCCAAGTGGATGCTGCGAGAGGAGGCGGGGTCACGCCGACAGGGCCTCATCCGGTTGTGCACATGCTGGGCCGTCCGCGCCGCCGCCCACAGGGCCTGGGTGAGCGGGCTCGCGTGAGGAGCGGGGGCGGCGTTCGGCGCCGTGCGGTGAGCGTCGAGCAGCGCGACGCTCGAGCCGAGCCGCGCCGACCGAGCCGAGCCGAGCCGAGCCGAGCGACAGCCCGGCCCGCCGTCAACGGAGGCGTCCCGGGCGCTCGCCGCTGCACTCTCCTCCGTTCCGTGCGACACGTCGTCGTCGTCCCGGCACCCTCCTCCGTCGTCGCCGCGGATCCGCCCGGCGTGGCGTTGCCGACAACGGAGGCGTCCCGACGCCGGCCCACGGCCGGCCTCCTCCGTTCCCTGCGGCACGCCGCCGTCATCCCGGCACCCTCCTCCGTCGTCGCCGCGGATCCGCCCGGCGTGGCGTGGCCGACAACGGAGGCGTCCCGACGCCGGCCCCCGGCCGGCCTCCTCCGTTCCCTGCGGCACGCCGCCGTCGTCCCGGCACCCTCCTCCATCGTCGCCGCGGATCCGCCCGGCGTGGCGTGGCCGACAACGGAGGCGTCCCGACCCCGGCCCCCGGCAGGCCTCCGCCGTCCCCTGCGACAC
>NZ_JBPGXM010000223.1:0-2831 GCF_056755495.1 Leifsonia sp. KNZ12-8B | reverse complement strand
AGATGTGTATAAGAGACAGGAATCGGACCGATTCGGGGCGTTTTTCCTGTGCTCGGCGGCGGGCGGCCGGCGGGTGGGGGCTACATGTCGCGGTAGCGCTTCGCGGCGGCGACGGCCTCGCGGAGCTGCGCGGCGTCCATGCGCTGCACGTAGCCGGGGGTGTCGCGCTGGATCCGCCAGCCCTCCGCGAGCGGGCCGATGTCGAGCGGGTCGAAGCCGAACTGGTCGATCAGCTCGGCGACGCGGGCGCGGGCCTCCGCGTCGTCGCCCGCGACGATGAGCGCGCGGCGTCCGGGCGTCCCGGCCGGCTGGCCCTCGGTGGTGAGGGCCGCGGCGCCGATGTGGTTGAACGCCTTCACGACCTTCGAGGTCGGGAGGATCGCCTGCAGCCGCTCGGCGACGGTCGTGGACTCGTCGTCCAGCTCGGCGATGTGCCCGTCGCGCTGCGGGTAGTAGTTGTTGGTGTCGATCACGATCTTGCCGGCCAGCTCCTCCACCGGGAGGGTCGCCTCGGCCGCGAGCGGCGTCGTGACCACGACGAGATCGCCGGCGGCCGCGGCCTCGGCGGGGGTCGCCGCGCGCGCCTGCGGGCCGAGCTCGGCGACGAGGTCCGTCAGGGTCTCGGGGCCGCGCGAGTTGCTCAGCACGACGTCGTAGCCGTGCGCGACGGCGAGCCGCGCGAGCTGCGAGCCGATGTGTCCAGAACCGATGAGTCCGATGGTTGCCATACCGCCGACAACCGGCCTCCCGGCGCGCGCATTCCCGCTCCGCTCATCCCCGCTCCGCTCGCCCCCGCCATCGCTTCCGGACCTGTGCGCGCGACACGCCGGGCGCGGGCGTGCAGAAGTCCGGAAGCGATGGCGGGGGGCGTCAGGGCGTCAGGGCGTCAGGGCGTCAGGGCGTCAGCGCGGTGAGGTACGCGGCGTAGCCGTCGGGGGCGCGGCCCGCGAGGCGCGCGGAGGTGATGACCGGCTCCTCCTCGGAGGCCGCGATCGTCGCGCCGGCGGCCCTCAGCCGGTCGACGAGGGCGACGTCCTCGCCGGTCGCGAGCGGCAGCATCCCGCCCACCGCCCGGTACGCGTCCGCCCGCACACCGAGGTTGGCGCCGTGCACGTGCCCCAGGGTGGAGCCGGGGGAGTGGCGGGCGCGCCACGCGTGGCGGCGCGGGCGGTCGAGGTCGTCCAGGCGCGGGATCACCGCTCCGACGTAGGCGTCGGCGGTCGACGCGGCGCGCAGGTGCTCCCGCAGCCAGTGGCGGGGGACCGCGCCGTCGGCGTCGGTCATCGCGATCCACACGGCCCGGTCGGGCTCGCGGGCGCTCGCGAGGGCCGCCTCGATCGCGGCGGCGCGGCTGCGGCCGACGCTCGCGTACGTCCGTTCGATGGTGCGGACGAGGGGATGCCGTGCCGCGATCTCCGCCGAGTCGTCGGTGCAGGCGTCGAGCAGCAGGACGATGGAGGTCCGGACCAGCGGCACCGCCGCGCACGCCCGTTCGAGCGAGGTGAGGCAGGCGTCGAGCGTGGCGGCCTCGTCGCGCGCCGGCACGGCGATCACGATCCGCTCCACCGCGGGGCGGGAGCCGTCGACGGCCGCGGCCGGCCGCGGCAGGCGGGTCACGACCCCTCCTCCGGACGCCGGAGCACCTCGAGCAGGAACCCCTCGTCGCGGTGCTCGACCACGACCGGGAACCCGCTGCGCTCGCGGAACACGCGGTGCGCCTCCACCCCTGACTGCGCGAAGTCGTCGGCCTGACCGGTCCAGTGGCACAGCACCACCTCGCCGCCCGGCGCGAGGGAGGCGACGCAGCGGTCGACGGCGTCCCTCCACTCGTCCGCCGCCAGGTAGTACGCCACCTCGCTGACGAGGACAAGGTCGAGCGGCCCCTCCGGCCAGTCGCCGGGCACCCGGCCGCGCGCGACCGTCGCACCGGGGAAGGCGGCGACCCGCCGCGCCGCCGTCTCGACCGCTGCCGCCGAGGCGTCGATCGCCAGCAGCGCCTCGCAGCGTTCGGCGAGCACCGCGGTCACCTCGCCGACCGAGCAGCCGACCTCGAACGCGCGCCCGTACCGCTCGCGCGGCAGAGCGGCGGCGATGAGCGAGCGCTTGCGGCGTTCGTACCAGCGCGAGCGCACCGACCACGGGTCCTCCCGCTCGCGGTGGAGCCGCTCGAAGTGCTCGTCCCTGGCCGCGTCCTCGGACACGATCAGCGCCTCCCGCCCCTCCGCCGCCCGCCGCACGAACCCCTCGGCCAGCACCCCGCCGGGATGCGCCGGGCTGTGCAGCTGCGAGGTGAACGACCGCAGCGCCTCCCGTTTGCGCCTCCGCTGCCCGGGCGTCAGCTCGACGACCCGCAGCCGCGACCACGGCACGTCCTCGGGGCGGCCCCACTGCCAGAGCCATACCGGATACGTCAGCACCGTCTCGCCGCGCTCCGCCGCCGCCCGGGCCACCTCGCGGCCGAGCGTGCGGTGATCGCCGTGCCGGTCGCCCGGCCAGGGCGCCAGCAGGAGCCGCGGGCCTGGGTCCGGGCTCGCATCGCGGCCATGGTCCGCGTCGAGCACCCGGGCGACGGCCGCGTGCAGCTCGTCGGCGTGATGCTTGAGCGCCCCGTCGGGGAGGTGGAGGGGCAGCACGCGCGCGTCCGGCAGCCCCAGCACGGCCAGCGCCTCCGCCAGCTCGTCGAGGCGGGCCGGGTCGTCGCTGGTCGCGACCACCACGGTGACGTCCATCCCGCGGTCGGCGGCGAGCGCGAGCAGCCCGCCGGCGCCGAGCGTCTCGTCGTCGGGGTGGGCCGAGAAGACGACGAGGCGGGGAGGGAGGGCGTCGAGCTC
>NZ_JBPGXM010000222.1:0-3033 GCF_056755495.1 Leifsonia sp. KNZ12-8B | reverse complement strand
CCCCGCGGGGTCGCCCAGGCCCTGGGGCGCCAGGCCAAGGCCCCCCGCCCCCCCCATTTGGGCCCGCGCCGCCCCGGCCCGCCCCCCGACAGGGGTGCGGGGCCGTCGTGCGTTCTGTAGGCGGGCGTTCCGGCTCAGCGTTGCGCCGGGTCGAGGTTGATGTCGACGCCGTGCTTCAGCTCCGGAGTGTCACCCGTCATCCCGGGGTTGAGCCAGACCAGCTGCACCTCCGTCAAACCGAAGCGTCGGGAGACTTCATGGACCGTGTCGTACGGGCTGGGGGTGTAGCGGGCAGGTACCCCCTCTTCGGCGGAGACCGCGCCGCGCGCAGACGTCGCGGCGCCCGTATCCACCGGATGCAGGCCGGGGTACGGCGACGGCAGCGTCCAGGTGATGGTCGCGGCGGCGAAGACGCGGGCGTCACCGGCCGGCGACATCGCGATCGAGTGGAGGAACGTCGGGTCGCCGAGCGACGGGAAGTCGGAGGCGAGGGGCAGCACCAGCTCACCGTCGGGGCTCACGCTGTCCAGGTCGGAGATCAGGCTGAACCGCGGGATCGCCCCCACGTTCTCCGGCCGGCCGTCGTAGCGGTCGCCGGAGGCGATGACGTCCAGTCCGTCGAGGCCGGCGAGGTCGGCCCGCGCCGGATCGTCGGGCCGGATGCGCACCTCCAGCCGTCGGGCCTCATCCACCACGACCGTGACGTCACCGGTGAGCGGATCGTCCGCGCGCGGGTCCTCGATGGGCTCGTGCGCCACGCCCTCCAGCCGCCCCGAGCCCACGGTCTGACCCTCGACCAGCAGGTATGGCAGCTGCTGCGAGAGTGGAACGGCGTCGGCGGTCGCGGTCGGTGCCGCACTGGTCGCGGAAGGAGGGGCGGGGTCGTGCAGCGCACATCCCGAGGTCATGCCCACCGCGATCAACGCCACCGCAGCCGCGACGACGCGGCCGGCCCCCCACCGGTTCATGAGGCGAGACTAGCAGGAGGGGATAACGGGTGTTGGCGGTCGTCCCACGGTCGGTACCCCCAGTGGGACTCGAACCCACACTCGGGCGATTTTAAGTCGCCTGCCTCTACCGATTGGGCTATGGGGGCGAAGGTCGCGCGGGGACGCGGCGCCCCCGGGGTGTCAGCGGTCGCGGAAGGGCGACTTGATCATCTGGACGATGGCGGCGGTCGCCAGGCCGCCCCCCACGAGCACGACGAGCCAGACGAAACCGATGAGCAGACCTTCCATGCCGTCCAGCCTACCGCCCCGGCGTGGCGGGCCGCCGCTCCCGTGTGCTTGAGAGGTCCCTCAGGCGGTTGATAGCCGCCCCTCAACCGGGGGCGGGATGATGTCGTCGACACCGTTCTGGTGAGGTGTCCCCGACCCGGCCGCGGCGCGTGATCCCCCGACATCCGCCGCGGCCGGGTCCTTCTTCGCGGCGGTAGGCTCGACCGGTGACCGCCCTCCGCTGCCCCTGTCTCAGCGGTTCGCCGTACGACGAGTGCTGCGGGCCCCTGCACCACGGGGAGCCGGCGCCGACGGCGGAGCGGCTGATGCGGTCGCGGTTCTCGGCCTTCGCCCTCGGCGACGCGGACTACCTGCTGCGCAGCTGGCACCCCTCCACCCGGCCCGCCGAGCTCGACCTCGACGACGGGCTGCGCTGGTACCGGCTCGACATCGAGCGCACCGAGCGCGGAGGGCCGTTCGACCGGGACGGGGTCGTCGCGTTCACCGCGTACTACCGCGGCGCCGAGCGCGGGCAGCTGCATGAGGTGTCGCGCTTCGTGCGGGAGGGGCGCGACTGGTTCTACGTGTCGGCGGTCTGAGCGACGCCGCAGCGCCTCCGGGGCGGGTCGGCGACGGGCCGCCCGGCCAGCGCGGTCAGCGCGCCGGCTCCACGTAGCGCTCCCACAGCCATGCCGCGACGCTCACGGCGGCGAAGACGAGGGCGGCGATCCCGGCCGCGGCCAGGCCCCCTCCGCTCTCCACGAGGGAGGCCACCGGCAGCAGCACGGCGAACAGCACGGTGTCGACGACCACGCTGAGGCCCAGCCAGACCGGCAGCGACCACTGGAACACCGCCCGCCCGGGCAGCCCGCCGAGGGGGAGCAGCGCGATCGCGGTCGAGCCGATGCCTACCAGGGCGAGCGCGTTCGCCAGCTCGACCACGAAGGCGGACACCGACCCGGTCGGTTCCGGCAGCACCCCCACCAGCAGCCAGGCGAGCACGCCGAGGGCGGCCGTCGCCGAGAGCTGCACGGCGGCGACCCGACCGCGGCGGGCGCGGCCGAGGTCCTCCGCGAACAGCGTCCCGAGCACCAGGCCGAACAGCAGGGCGGGTTCGAGACCGAGGATGCGCGAGCCGACGGCCGCCGCCCCCACGATGACGAGCAGCCACGGCTGCACGACGATCCGGGGCATGCGCACGCCGAGGTGCTTCGACAGCCCGCGCGCCGAGAGCAGCCACACCGCGTTGATCGCCGCGACCGCCAGCGCGACCGCGAGCAGCAGGCGGGTGTAGGCGCCCGCGTCGCGGACCGAGGTCGAGAGGGTGATGAGGGCCGCGGCCGCCGCCCCGACGACGGGCGCGAGCCACACCGGTTGCGCGGGGCCGGAGGCGTGACGCCCGGCGGGCGTGGCGGCGTCGCCGGATGCGGCGGCGCGTGCTCCGAACAGCGCATCCGCCTCGCCGAGTTCCGTGCGGGGCCGGTTGCGGCCGAAGAGCGAGGGGCGGCGCGGGCCGGCCTCGGGGTCGCGGGGCCCCCGTCCCCGGGCGACCGCGGCCGCGAGCAGGCGCGCGGGCAGCACGAGCAGGAGCAGGGCGGCCACCGCCAGGGCGGCCGAGCGCAACCAGACGGGGACCGAGGCGGCGTCGACCTGCGGGGCGGAGGTGGACGAGAACGGTGTGCCGACCCATCCCTCGGTGTCGGGGCGGCCGGGCGCCGGCGTACCCGGGGCGGCGGGCGGGACGGCGGGGGCGGCGCTCCGCGGCGCGGTCGGCGTCGGCTTCCGCGTCGGTGCCGGCGAAGGCGTCCGCGACGGC
>NZ_JBPGXM010000221.1:0-3262 GCF_056755495.1 Leifsonia sp. KNZ12-8B | reverse complement strand
GAGCCGGGGTCGGCGGGAGGCGCCGGCGGCTTGCGCGGGGTGCGCGGCTTGGGCTCGGCGAGCTTGGGTGCGGCGGCCTTCGGGTCGGTGGCCTTGGGCTCGGCGGCCTTGGGCTGCCGCGCGGGCGCCGGGGTCTTCGGGATGCGCGCCTCCACCGCCGGGGTGATGCGGATCGCGTTGGGGTCGGGGGCCGATGCCGCCTGGCGCTTCGCGGCCGCGCGCGCCTTGCGACCCTTCAGCGGCTTCTGCTCGGCGACGGCCGGAGTGGGCCGGGTGCGCGGCGGCTTGGCGCCGGCCACGCTCGCCGCGCTGTCGAAGCCGCTGAGCACGACCGCCGAGAGCGAGGGCAGCTTCACGCCCATCTCGTCGAGCGCCCGCTTGAGCTGCGCCCGCAGCTCGCGCGAGACGTCGTCCTTGGCGGTGGTCCTGGTCTTCAGCACGATCCGGATGACCATCGCATCCGCCGAGATCGACTCGAGGCCCCACAGCTCGGGCTTCTCGAGGATGCGCGAGCGCCACTTGGGGCTCGTCGCCAGCGCGGTCGCCGTCTCCAGCATCTTCGCCTGCACCGCCTCGATGTCGGTGTCGTACGGCACGGCGAGGTCGATGATGACCCGCGCCCAGCCCTGCGACATGTTGCCGACGCGCAGGATCTCGCCGTTGCGCACGAACCAGAGCGTGCCGTTCACGTCGCGCACCTGCGTGATGCGGATGCCGACGGCCTCCACCACACCGGTCGCCGCGCCGAGATCGACCACGTCGCCGACGCCCAGCTGGTCCTCCAGCACCATGAAGAGGCCGTTGAGCACGTCCTTGACGATGTTCTGCGCGCCGAAACCGAGGCCGGCGCCGATCGCGGCGGTCAGCAGCGCGAGCGAGCTCGCCGCCGTCGGCGCGACGACGCCGAAGATCATGACGATCGCGATGATCCCGACGGCCACGTTGACGATGTTGGTCAGCACCGAGCCGAGCGTGCGCGTGCGCTGCACCACGCGGACGGCGGCGAGCGGAGACGCCACGAGCGCCTGCGTGTCCGTCACGTTCTGGTTGCGCTTGACGCCGCTGACGATCTGCTTGACGACGCGCCGGATGATCACACGGAGGATCCAGCTGAGGAGGAACGCACCGCCCACGATGAGGGCGACATTGAGGAGGGTGAGGCCGGCGCCCAGCAGCCACGCGAGCACGCCCGCCCAGAAGTCCGAATCGAATACCTGCATACCGCCTCCCAGGGTATCCGGCGCCGGCTTGGCGCGGGCTGGACCGGCCGCGCGTCCTAGCGGGCGACGAGGCCGTTGTCGTACGCGAAGATGACGGCGTGCACCCGGTCGCGCAACTGCAGCTTGGCCAGCACCCGGCCGACGTGCGTCTTCACCGTCGACTCGGTGAGGAAGAACTTCGCGCCGATCTCGCCGTTGGTCAGGCCGTCGGCCATCGCCAGCAGGATCTCGCGCTCCCGCGGCGTGAGCGCCTCCAGGGGGTCCTCCCCGGAGGCGGGGCCCTGGGCGGAGGCGGGGAGGCGGTCGGCGAAGAGCTCCAGCATGGCGCGGGTCACCCGGCCGGTGATCGCGGCGTCGCCCGCGGCGACGGAGCGGATGGCGGCGACCAGCTCCTCCGGCCGCGCATCCTTGAGCAGGAAGCCGCTCGCTCCCGCGCGCAGGCCGCCGAACGCGTACTCGTCGAGGTCGAAGGTCGTCAGGATGATGATCCGCGCCGCCGGGTTCGCCGCCACGATCCGCCGGGTGGCTTCGATGCCGTCGAGATTCGGCATCCGCACGTCCATGAGGATGACGTCGGGACGGGTCTCGACCGCCAGGCGGGCGGCTTCGGCCCCGTCGCCCGCCTCGCCGACGACCTGGAGGTCGGGTTCCGCCTCCAGCACCATCCGGAAGCCGAGGCGCACCAGCGCCTGGTCGTCCACCAGCAGGATGCGCAGCGGGCGGATGTCGGTCATGCGTCCTCCGTGGTCCGTGGGGCGGCCTCCGCCGCGGGCAGCTCGGCGCGCACCCGCCAGCCGCCGCCGGCGCGCGGGCCGGTCTCGATGCGGCCGCCGTACAGGGCGACGCGCTCGCGCAGGCCGATGAGCCCGCGGCCGGAGCCGGGGGCGGCCGGTCCGTGCATGGCCGCGTCGTCCTCCACCGTGATCGTGATCGTGTCGCGGTCGAAGCGGAGCGTCACCTCCACCGTATCGGCCAGCGGCGCGTACCGCAGGGCGTTCGTGAGCGCCTCCTGCACGACCCGGAACACCGTCAGCTGGCGGCCGACGTCCTCGGGCGGCGTCCCGGACACGGTGATCCGCACGGGGAGGCCGGCGGCGCGGAAGCGTTCGATCAGCACGCCGAGCTCGGCGATGCCGGGCTGCGGCTCGTGCTCGGCCGCCGTGCCGTCCTCCGCGGCGCGGAGCACTCCCAACAGCCGCCGCATGTCGCCGAGCGCGCCGCGGCCGGTCTCGGCGACGAGCCGCATGGTCTCGGCCGAGCGCTCCGGCGCGGTCGTGGCGAGCCGGGCGGAGCCGTCGGCGAGGGTGATCATCACCGTCAGGCTGTGCGAGACGATGTCGTGCATCTCGCGGGCGATGCGGCTGCGCTCGGCCGCGGTGGCGATCTCCGCCTGCTGGTCGCGTTCGCGGGCCAGCTGCCGGGCGAGGTCGATCAGAGCGGCGAGGTAGCGCCTCCTGTTGCCGATGGCGCTGCCGACCAGCACGGCGAAGGCGGAGAACGCGAGCACCGCGATGCCGACCACGATCGGGTCACCGGGGCGCTGGGTGAGGAAGCCGGTGGGCCGCAGGATCATGGCCGCGACGATGGCCGCGCCGCTGAGCGCGGCCAGGACGCCGAACGCCACCCACGCCGAGCGCACCGAGCGGTAGACGGCGAGGGCGTACAGCCCGAGCATGGCCGGCAGCACGTCGGCGGACTCGGCGAACACGATGGTCGTGCACAGCGTCCCGACGGCGATCGCGAACACGATCGCGGGGTGGTGCCGCCGCGCGAACAGCGCGACGCCCGCGAGCGCCGCCATCAGCGTCGTGAGGATGATCTGCGGCTCTGGACGGGCGAACGCGGTGACGACGCCGATCACGACGGCGGGGACGAGGTAGACCAGCGCGACGGCCGTGTCCACCACCAGCGGGTGCGCGCCGAGGTAGCGCCGGAAGACCCCCGGCGGGGGGGGGGGCTGCGCCCCGGCCCCCGCCCGTCGTCTCCCCGGGAGTCCGCCGTTTCAGCGCTAGGCTGGAGCGGCGCCTCACGCGCATATATGG
>NZ_JBPGXM010000220.1:0-3269 GCF_056755495.1 Leifsonia sp. KNZ12-8B | reverse complement strand
CGTCCCGAGAACGGGACGCCCGCACTTCTGTTGTTCGGGCCGTCCTACGGCGTCCTGAGATCGGTGCGGACGCTCCACCGGAGCCGCGCGGGCGCGTCCGCCTGACGGCTACGCTGACCGCATGTACGCCGTCACCTTCTACGACATGGACGTCGACGCGGGCCCCGCGCTGTTCGATCGGGTGCGGGAAGCGTATCCGCGGCACCGCGCCTATCTGGATGCGTTCGCGGCCGGCGGCGAGATCCTCCTCATCGGTCCCCTCGGGTCGACGCCGGCGGGCGGGGCGATGGCGATCTTCCGGTCGCGGGAGGCGGCGGAGCGGTTCGTGAGCGCCGACCCGTTCGTGACGGAGGGGCTGGTGCAGACGCACCGGATCGTCGACTGGGACCCGCTCGTCTTCGCTGAGGCCTGAGCGTCGGGCCTGGCGGCACACCCGTCGACGCACGAACTGACCTTCGACGTGCCGGGCCAGGTCGATCTCGAGGATCATACGAGCGGCACCGTGGCGGCGCGCATCGCCGTGGAGTGACCGTGCCGTCAGGGCAGGGTGTAGCCTCCCGCCGCCTCCACCGCGAGGCCGTCGACGAGCAGGCCGGCGAGGGCACGGTCGCGCTGGGCGGCGTCCGGCCAGACGGACGCCAGCTCGGTGGCGGTGACCGGGAGGTGGGAGGCGCGCAGCTCGGCGAGGATCAGACCGCGCACCTGGCGGTCACTGCCCTCGTACTTCTTCTGCACCGGCTTGCGTGGGCCTTCGTACGGCGGGTAGCCGACGGCGCGCCAGGCGCAGCGGTCCGCTAGCGGGCACGCCTCGCAGCGCGGGGTGCGGGCGACGCAGACGATCGCGCCGAGCTCCATCATTCCGGCGTTGAAGGCCGCCGCGGCCGGGCGGTCGTGGGGGAGGAGCGCCTCCATCGCCGCCAGGTCGCGCTTGGCGCTCGGCGGGCCCGGCTCGCCCTGGCCGTCGACGGCGCGGGCGATCACGCGGCGGATGTTCGTGTCGACGACGGGGTGGCGCTCACCATACGCGAAGACCGCGACCGCGCGTGCGGTGTAGTCGCCGATGCCCGGCAGGGCGAGGAGTTCGTGGACGTCATCCGGCACGACGCCCCCGTGCCGTTCGGTGATCGCCGTCGCGGCCGCGTGGAGCCAGAGGGCGCGGCGGGGGTAGCCGAGCGACTTCCAGGCGCGGACCGCCTCCCCGGGCGGCACGGCGGCGAGGTCGGCGGGAGTGGGCCAGCGGGTGAGCCACTCCTCGAGGCGCGGGATGACGCGGGTCACCGGGGTCTGCTGCAGCATGAACTCGCTGACGAGCGTGCCCCAGGCGGTGAAGCCGTCCCTCCGCCACGGGAGGTCGCGGCGGTTGGCGTGATACCAGTCGACGACGGTCGCGGCGAAGGTCTCAGGCACGCTTCGAGGCTACGCGAACCCGGGCGCGGACGCGGCCGCCCGGCCTATGCTCGGGGCATGAGACTGCCGCCGACGCCGCGCGTGCTGTTCCTGCGGGAGCTGGTCGCGGAGGTGCTCCGCGTCGCGCCGCTCGGGCGCGTGATCGTCGCGGTCGACGGTACCGGGGTCGAGCGGTTCGCGGATGCGCTGGCGGAGGTGTTCGAGGAGGCGGGGAACGACACGTTCCGCGCCTCCATCGCCGACTTCCACCGGCCGCGCGCCGACCGGAACCGGCTCGGACCCGAGACGCCGGAGTCGTACTACCGCGACTCCTACGACTACCGCACGCTGCGACGGGTGCTGATCGACCCGTTCCGCCTGGCGGGGAGCACGGGGTTCCAGCTCGCGGCGTTCGACGAGGTGCGCGACGTGCCGGTGGAGAGCCGGTGGCTGACCGCGGGCCCGGACGCGGTGCTCGTCATCGACGGCGAGTTCCTGCTGCGGCCGGCGCTCCGGGACGAGTGGGACGCGTCGGTGCTGATCGTCAGCGCGCCGATCGACCCGGTCTACGAGGCCGACGCGCACCCGCGGGAGCACGCCGACCTCCTCGTCGACGACAGCGACCGGGCGCACCCGACGCGGCTGTGACCCCGGTCGCGCCGGCCCGGCTCGGGCAGCCGTCGAGTACGCGCGAATTCGCGCGGAAAGCGTCGAGTGCGCGGACTGTGCGCGTACTCGGCAGTTGCCCAGCGGGCTAGGGGACCAGGGGGCGCAGGCGGGTGGTGACGGTGGCCGGGGGGAGGAAGGCGCCGCGCAGCTCCACCTCGTGCACCAGTGCGGTGAGGGCCGCGTTGATCGGGGCCTGCTGGCCGATGGCGTGGGCCTCCGCGACGACGGCGCCGTTGAGGAAGTCGATCTCGCTCAGCTGGCCGCGGCGGATGCTCTGCAGGGTCGAGCCCGGGTTCGGGGTGGCGCCCATCCGCCTCCGCATCAGCAGCGGCACCGTCTGCGCGGCCCAGAGTGGCGCGCGCGCGACGAAGCGGAGGATGCGGTCGTCCAGCCCCTGGATGCTGCCGTAGTGGACGCCGCGCGCGAGACCGACGCGGGTCGCCTCCCGCATGCTCGCGGTCACGATCCGGCGCAGGCCGGGGTCGCTCAGCGTCTCCTGCACGCTCAGGCCGGTGATCGCGGGCATGGCGTTGACCTGGTTGACGATGAGCTTGGTCCACTGGGCGCCGGTGAAGTTCGGGATGGCGTACGCGGGCATCGCGGTGTTCAGGAGGCTCGCGGCCTCGACCGCGACGCGGGGCGCGTCTCCGCTGCCGGCGCCGAGGTAGGTGTTCGCGGTCGTGGTCACGGTGACCCGGCCGGGGGAGAGGAAGCTGGCGGCGTACAGCGCCAGCGCGCCGACGCAGTGCGAGTGCGGGAGGAGGCGCATGGCCTCGCGCAGGCCGGCCAGGCCGTTCTGCACGACGACGACGGGGATGCGCTGCAGCAGGTCGGCGTTCTCGGTGATGGCCGCCTCGGCGTCCTGCGCCTTCGTGCACAGGAACGCGACCTCGGGGCGGGTCTGGAGGGTCTCGGCGGCGACCGGGTGCGCGGTGTGCTCGCCCCAGCCTCCATCGAGGTGGAGGCCGTGCTCGCGGATCGCCGCGAGCTGCGGTCCCCTGGCGGTCACCTCGACGTCGTGACCGGCGCGGTCCAGGAGGGCGGCGATGGTGCCACCGATCGCTCCCGCTCCGATGACGCCGATCCGCATGCCTCCAGCCTATTGCGGCGGGGCGCCCTGATCGGTGGCGTCGAGTCGGCGCGACACGCCGTCTCGCCGGGGGCCGAGACGACGTGTTGCGCCAACGGGATGGGTCAGTCGGCGAGGGCCGGGG
>NZ_JBPGXM010000219.1:0-3325 GCF_056755495.1 Leifsonia sp. KNZ12-8B | reverse complement strand
GCCCCGACCTCCACCCCGACCCCGGCCGAGTGAGCGCACCAGCATGACCAGACCCCCCTTCGACCCCGTGACCGACGAGGACATCGCCGCCGTGAGCAGCCAGCTCGGCCGCCCGGCGCGCGACGTCGTCGGCATCGCCGCGCGCTGCGTGTGCGGCCGGCCGACCGTGGTGAGCACGGCGCCGCGGCTGTCCGACGGCACGCCGTTCCCGACCTTCTACTACCTCACGCACCCCGCCGCGACGGCAGCGATGTCGGCGCTGGAGGCGACCCAGGTGATGGTCGAGTACAACGACCTGCTCGCCGACGACGAGGAGGTGCGCGCGCAGTACGCCGCCGCGCACGAGCAGTACCTCGCCGACCGGGAGTCGATCGCGGTCGTCGACGAGATCGCCGGCATCTCGGCGGGCGGGATGCCCTCCCGCGTGAAGTGCCTGCACGCCCTCGCCGCGCATGCGCTCGCGGCCGGCCCCGGCGTGAACCCGATCGGAGACCTGGCGCTGGCCCGCGGCGACTGGTCGCCCGAGGTGTGCCGGTGCCAGGTCGACGTCGCCGGATGACCGCTGCCGGGCGTGTGCGCCGGGGCGTCGTGGCCGCCGTGGCGGCGGTCGCGCTCGTGCTCGCCGGCTCGACGCCCGCGCGCGCCGACCAGGTACGCGAGCTGCAGTACTGGCTGAACGACTACGGCTTCGCCCAGGCCTGGAGCACGACCCGCGGCGCCGGGGTGAAGGTCGCCGTGATCGACACCGGCGTCGACGGCGGCGTCCGCGACCTCGCGGGCGCGGTCGTCGGCGGCACGGACGTGTCCGGGGTCGGCGCGGCGAACGGCCAGCGGCCGCTGGGCGACGGCGACGAAGCCGACCACGGCACCTGGGTGGCGTCCCTCCTGGCCGGGCGCGGCACGGGCCCGAACGACGGCGTGCTGGGCGCGGCACCGGAGGCGAGCGTCCTCACCGCGTCCGTCGCGCTCGGCAAGGCCATGGGTGCGGTGGGCAGCGACGACCAGATCGCCCAGGCCATCCATTGGGCCGTCGACAACGGCGCATCCGTGATCAACATGTCGCTCACGCGGAACACGCTCGACTGGCCGACCTCGTGGGACGACGCGTTCCAGTACGCGTACGCGCACGACGTGGTCGTCGTGGCCGCCGCGGGCAACCGGGGGAGCGGCACGACCGAGGTCGGCGCGCCGGCGACCATCCCCGGCGTCCTCACCGTCGCCGGCGTCGACCGCCAGGGCATGGCGAGCTTCGACGCCTCCTCGCAGGGCATCACCATCGGCGTCTCGGCACCCAGCGAGCAGCTCGTGGGCGCGAGCCCGGGTGGAGGCTACGTGCAGTGGGAGGGGACCAGCGGCGCCGCCCCGCTCGTCTCGGGCGCCGTCGCCCTCGTCAGGGCCGCCCATCCCGAGCTGAAGGCCCCGGACGTCATCGAGCGGATCATCCGCACCGCCCGCCCGGCCGGCGGCGGAGCGGTCCCGAGCCCGATCTACGGCTACGGCCTGCTCGATGCGGCGGCCGCCGTGACCGCCGACGTGCCGCACGTCTCCGCGAACCCGATGGGCGATCTCACCGAGTGGATCCGCGTCCACCGGCGGGCGGCGCCCACCGCGGCGCCCGCCCCCGGCGGCAGCGCGCAGGGGGAGGCGCCGGCGCCCGTGAAACTGAAGCCCGAGCGCGCGCTACCATGGAAAGCGTTCTTCTGGCCGCAATGGAGCGTCCTGACCACCTTCTGGCTGCCGTTCAGCCTGATCGCCGGATTCCTCGCCCTGTTCGCCCTCGGCGGCGTGGGCGCGTGGCTCCATTTCAGGCGGAGGGCCTCCAGGGAGTAGCCTGTCATCCATACTTTCGTGCTGAGGAGACGCATCACTGTGCCCAGAATCCTGATCGTCGGCGGTGGCTACGCCGGCTTCTACACCGCTTGGAAGCTCGAGAAGCAGCTTCGCAAGGGCGAGGCCGAGGTCACCATGGTGGACCCGTTGCCGTACATGACGTACCAGCCGTTCCTCCCCGAGGTGGCCGCCGGCTCCATCGAGCCCCGGCACGCGGTCGTCGCGCACCGCCGCCACCTCAAGAGCACCAACATCATCTCGGCCACGGTCACCTACATCGACCACGCCAAGAAGACGGCGACCATACAGCCGGCCGTCGGCGAGGCGTACGAGTTCGCGTACGACATCGTCGTGGTGACCGCGGGCGCCGTCTCGCGCACGTTCCCGATCCCGGGCGTCGCGGACCAGGCCGTCGGCCTGAAGACGATCGAGGAGGCCGTGTACATCCGCGACCGCCTCCTCACGAACTTCGACAAGGCCGCCGCCCTCCCGCCCGGGCCGGAGCGGGACCGCCTGCTGACCGTCGTCGTCGTCGGCGGCGGCTTCGCCGGCATCGAGATCTTCGCCGAGCTGCGGTCGTTCGCGAGCGCCCTGCTCAGCAAGTACCCGGAGCTGTCCTTCGAGGACACCCACTTCCACCTGATCGAGGCGATGGGCCGGATCATGCCGGAGGTGTCGCTCCCGACCAGCCACTGGGTGATCAAGAACCTCGCCGAGCGCGGCGCGCAGATCCACCTCGAGACCCAGCTGCAGAGCGCGGTCGACGGCGTCATCCAGCTCTCCACCGGCGAGTCGTTCGAGTCCGACCTCATCGTCTGGACCGCCGGCGTCATGGCGAACCCGACCGTGGTCCGGCACACCGACCTCCCGATCGAGGAGCGGGGCCGCCTACGGGTCCGCGCCGACCTCCGCGTCGGCACCGAGGAGGAGATCATCGAGGGCGCCTGGGGCGCCGGCGACGTCGCCGCCGTCCCCGACCTGACCGGTAACGGCGTCGGCGGCTACTGCGTGCCGAACGCCCAGCACGCCGTCCGCCAGGCGAAGCTGCTCGCCAAGAACCTGGTCGCCGACATGCGCGGCGAGCTGCCGCGCCAGTACTACCACAAGAGCCTCGGCGCGGTCGCCGGCCTGGGCCTCGGCATCGGCGTGCTGCAGTCGGGCAAGCTGGCGCTCAAGGGCGTCATCGGCTGGCTCGCGCACCGCGGCTACCACGGCCTGGCGATGCCGTCGTGGGAGCGCAAGTGGCGCGTGCTGTGGGGCTGGTGGAATAACTTCTGGCTCGGCCGCGACATCGTGTCGCTCCCCGGCCTGTCGAACCCGCGCGGCGCCTTCGAGGAGTGCGCCGCCCGCCCGAAGCCGGCCGTCGAGGCCGCTCCGGCGGAGGCGACCGCCGCTCCCGCCGTGGAGTCGAAGGCCAAGGGCTCGAAGGCCAAGGAGCCCGCGCCCGCGAAGTAGGGCAGCGCCGCGGCCGGCCCCCCCCGTGCGCCCCCCGCCC
>NZ_JBPGXM010000218.1:0-3503 GCF_056755495.1 Leifsonia sp. KNZ12-8B | reverse complement strand
GGGGCGAGGCGAGGCGAGGGGCGGGTCGGCGCACAATGGCTGCATGCGATCCACGTACCCGGCGGCCGTCTATCTCTGCCTGCGCGACGCACGCGGCCGCGTCCTCCTGCTGCGCCGCGCCGGCACCGGCTACCGCGACGGCGAGCTCGCCGTGCCCGCCGGCCACATCGAGCCGGGGGAGTCGGCCACCGCCGCGCTGCTGCGCGAGACCCGCGAGGAGCTCGGCCTCGACCTCCCGCGCGACGCCGTCCGCATGGCCCTCGTGCAGCACGGCATCGCCGACGGGGTCGCCTACGTCGACTTCTTCTTCACCGCGACGCTCGCCCCCGGGATGCGGCCGCGCCTGGCCGAGCCTGACAAGGCCTCCGAGCTGCTCTGGGTGCCGCTCGATGACCTGCCGGACGACGTCGTCCCGGTCATCCGCCACGCCCTCGACGCCCTGCGCCGCGGCGACACCTACACCGAGTACGGCTGGGGGCCTACGGCTCCGTGACGAAGTCGATCAGCTGCTCCACCCGCCCGAGCAGCTGCGGCTCCAGGTCGGCGTACGTGCGCACCTGCCCGAGGATGCGCTTCCACGCCCGCGCGATGTCGGCCTGCGTCTCGTGCGGCAGACCGAGCGCCGCGCAGATCCCGTGCTTCCACGGCACCGAGCGCGGGATGGTCGGCCACGCCTTCAGCCCGACTCGTTCCGGCTTCACCGCCTGCCAGATGTCGACAAAGGGATGCCCGACCACGAGCACGTGCTCGCCGTACGGCCCGCGCGCCACGGCCTCGGCGATCCGGCTCTCCTTGGAGCCTGGCACCAGGTGGTCCACCAGCACGCCGATGCGGCGCCTGCGGTCGGGCGCGAGGTCGCGCACGATCGCGTCGAGGTCGTCCACGCCTTCCAGGTACTCGACCACGACGCCCTCGACGCGGAGGTCGTCGCCCCACACGCGCTCGACGAGCTCGGCGTCGTGCCGGCCCTCCACGAAGATGCGGCTCGCCCGCGCGACCCTGGCCCGCTGGTCGCCGACGGCGAAGGAGCCGGAGGCGGTGCGCGTCCGCCCCTCCTGAGTGCGCTTCGGGACCACCAGCCGCACCGGCTCGCCCTCGATGAGGAACGCCGAGCCGAGCGGGAAGACGCGCTTCTTGCCGAAGTAGTCCTCCAGCTCGACGGTCTGGGCCTCCAGCCGGGTGATCGCGCCGCAGAAGCCGGTGCCGGCCTCCTCGACGACGAGGTCGCGCACGGCCTCCACCTCGGGAACGGGCTTGCGCCCCGCGTTCCTCCAGTCGCCGGCCAGCACGTCGGTTCCGTAGCGGTCGTCCATCACCCCAGCGAGGGTAGGCGATCCGCGGCGGGAGGCGGTGGAGGCTCGCCAGCGCACGGCCACGCGCCCGCGGGCGCCGCCCGTCAGTCGAAGACGCGCACCAGCCGCCAGCTGCGGTCCCCGGCGTCGTGGCGGACGTCGAAGACGTGCGCATCGCCGGTGTCGCTGGTCGCCTGGAACCGCCAGCCGCCGATCTCGCGCGGCAGCGTTCCGACGCCGTAGCGGTGCTCGCCGAACGGCCGCCACCAGGTGCACACCTCCGCCCACACCGTCGGGGTGTCGCTCACGCGGTAGCGCGTGGAGCGCCAGACCAGCCGGGTCGGGATGCCCTCGTCCGTCGTCCAGACGGCGACCGCCTCGTCGATGTCGGTCACCGGCACCACCTCCTCACTCGAACGTATGTTCGAATCCGAGTGTACGGCGATCCTGCGCCCGGCGCACCCCGAAGACGGCCTGTCGGGCCGCCCGCCCTGCTGCCATACTGAGCGTCATGTCCGACATCAGCGATCCCGCGGGCGCCTCGCTGCGCCTTAGCAACGACGAGCGCGAGCACGCGGTCGCGGCCCTGCAGTCGCACGCGGGGGCGGGGAGGCTCGACGACACCGAGCTGCAGTCGCGCACGGCCTCGGCCCGGTCGGCGGTCACGCGCGGCGACCTCGCGCCGCTGTTCGCGGACCTGCCGGGCGGCCTCCACCTCGACCCGGCCGGCGGCCACCACCCGGGCGCCGCGCAACAGCCCTCCGCGCAACCGCAGGATGCCGGCCAGCAGCCCTTCGCCGCCCAGCAGCCGTACGCGCCGCAGCAGCCGTACGCATCCCAGCAGTACGCATCCCAGCAGCCGTACGGCTACGGCGCCCCCGCGCCGCAGGGGGAGCCGACCGGAAGCCGCTGGGGCCTCCTGGTCGTGTCGATCATGCCGTTCATCGCGGTGATCCTGTTCTTCCTCACCGGAATGATCTGGGGCTACCAGTACAGCTGGCTGTGGTTCCTGCTGATCCCGCTGGCCGGCGCCCTGGTCTACGGAGTGGGCGGAACCCAGCGCCGGCGCTGATCCGCCGCCGAGAAGGCGCGCCTGCTAGCCGATCGTCGTCCCGAACAGCAGGCCGAGCAGGTACGTCGCGGCCGCCGCACCGAATCCGATGGCGAGCTGGCGCAGCGCGCGCTTGAGCGGCGACGCCCCCGAGAGGAGGCCGACGACCGCTCCCGTGCCGAGCAGCGCCACGCCGACGACCAGCGCCGACACGATCACGGCCGTGAGCCCGCCGAGCCCGAACAGGTACGGCAGGATCGGGATTAGCGCGCCGGAGGCGAAGAAGCAGAAGCTCGAGATCGCCGCGCCCCACGCGTTGCCGACGGCCTCGTGCTCGTCCTCCGCCTGCTCGGCGGCGGCGCTCGCCGAGATCGGGGCCGCCGCGACCGGGATAGGCGCCGTGTACGGCCGCAGCGACCGCAGCACCTCGGCCGCGTGCTCGTCCGCCTCCTCGGGGGACAGGCCGCGGGCACGGTAGACGAGCGCGAGCTCGTTGGCGTCGACGTCGAGCTGGGGGAGCGCCGACCGGGTCGCGGGGTTGGGTGTGGAAGCCTCCAGCAGTTCCCGTTGCGACCGCACCGACACGTACTCGCCCGCCCCCATCGACAGGGCGCCCGCGAGCAGGCCCGAGATGCCGGTCAGGAGGACGACGTGCGTCGCCACGCCGCTCGCGCTCACGCCGAGCACGAGCGCGAGGTTGCTGACCAGGCCGTCGTTGGCGCCGAACACCGCGGCGCGGAAGGTGCCGGAGAGCCGCTGCCGGCCGCGCGCGGCGAGGGCGCGCACCACCTCCTCGTGCACCTGCTCGTCGGCCGCCATGCGCGGGGTCGCGTCGGCGTCGGCCGCGTACGGCGACCGCGCCTCGGCCCGCTGGGCGAGCGCGAGGACGAACACCGACCCGAACCGCCGCGCGAGCCAGCCGAGCAGCCGGGTGCGCAGGTCGCCGCGCATCGGGCGGCCGACCTGGTCGCCGAGCAGGTCGAGCCAGTGCTGCTCGTGCCGCCGCTCGGCCTCGGCGAGGGCGAGCAGGATCTCGCGCTCCTCCCCGCTGCGGCGCTGCGCGAGGTCGCGGTACACGGCGGCCTCGGCGCGTTCGTCGGCCAGGTAGCGGCGCCAGCGGCGCAGGTCGGCGGGGGAGGGCGTGCGTGCGTCGGCAGAAG
>NZ_JBPGXM010000217.1:0-3510 GCF_056755495.1 Leifsonia sp. KNZ12-8B | reverse complement strand
GGCGCGGTGCGCGACGCGGCCCGTGCGCTGGCGGAGGCCGAGCGCCCGTTCCTGCTCGCGGGCCGCGGCGCGTATCTGGCCGGAGCCCGCGCCGCCCTCGGCGAGCTGGCCGATGCGACGGGCGCTGTCACCGCGTCGACCGCGCTGGGCCGCGGCGTCTTCCCCGACGGCCGCTACGACCTCGGCGTCACCGGCGGCTTCGGCGCGGAGGGGGCGATGGAGCTGATCCGGGAGGCCGACGTCGCCGTCGTGTTCGGCGCCTCCCTCAACCACTTCACCATGCGCTTCGGCGAGCTGTTCGCGCCGGGCACCCGGGTCATCCAGGTGGATGTCGCGCCCGCCGCCACCCACCCGCATGTCGGCTCGTACGTGCGCGGCGACGCCCGCGAGGTCGCGACCGCGCTGGTCGCCGAGCTCGCGTCGCAGGACGCGCGTCCCTCCGGCTGGCGCGAGCGCATCGACCCGGACGCCCTCCGCGCCCGGCCGGAGGGCGACGGGCTGGCGCAGGACGGCCGGCTCGACCCACGCTCGGCCGCCGCGCGCCTCGCCGAGCTGCTGCCCGAGGACCGCGTCGTGGTCTCGGACGGCGGCCACTTCATCGGCTGGGCCAACATGTACTGGCCCGTCGCCTCCCCCGACCGGATGATCATGGTCGGCACCGCCTACCAGTCCATCGGCCTCGGCTTCCCGAGCGTCGCGGGCGCTGCGCTCGCGCATCCCGACGCCACGGTGGTGCTGACGACGGGCGACGGCGGTGGCCTGATGGCGCTGGCCGACCTGGAGTCCGCGGTGCGCGTCGCGGGCGGCCGCGGTCTCGCCGTGGTGTGGAACGACGCCGCGTACGGCGCCGAGGTCAACCTCTACGGCCTGAAGGGGCTGGCGGAGGCGCCGATGCGCATCCCCGAGGTCGACTTCGCCGGGCTCGCCCGTGCCGTCGGCGCCACGGCCGTCACGGTCCGCACCCTCGACGACCTCGCCGTCGTGGCCGAGTGGAGCGCGACCCCGGCGGCCGAGCGCCCCTTCCTGCTGCTCGACCTCCGCGTCTCCGGCGCCGTGATCGCCCCCTACCAGCACGAGATCATCCGCGCGAACTCCTGACCGCCGAACCGCCGAGTACGCGGATTCTCTGCGTACTCGGCGGTTTCGGGGCGAATTCGCGCGTACTCGGCGGCTGCCCCAGGCGGCGGGGTCGGGCGGCTAGGCGCGCGAGGCGCCGTAGATCGGCGAGCGCTCCTGCTCGGCCTCGTTGTCCGGGCCCAGCGGGATGCGCGAGCGGTCGCGCAGCAGCAGGGTCGCGATGAGACCGACCACGGTCATCCCGGCCAGGTACCACGTCACCGACCACGTCGATCCGGTCGCCTGGACGAGCGCGGTCGCGATGGTCGGGGCGAAGGCGCCGCCGAGGATGGCACCGATGGCGTACGAGATGGAGACGCCCGAGAAGCGGATGGAGGCCGGGAAGAGCTCCGCGTAGTACGCCGCCTGCGGCCCGTAGGTGAAGCCGAGGCCGATGGTCAGCAGCGCGACGCCGAGGAACAGCGTCCACACGCTCCCCGCGTTCACGAGCGGGAACAGCGCGAACACACCGATCAGCTGGAGGACCCAGCCCGCGATGTAGGTCGTGCGACGGCCGATGCGGTCGCTCAGCCAGCCCGCGAACCACGTCGACACCAGCCACGTCACCGCCGAACCGGCGACCGCCCACAGCACCGGTCCGCGCTCCAGGCCGAGCGGGCCGTCCGGGTTCGTCGAGTAGTTCTGGATGTACCCACCGGTGGTCATGTAGCCGACCGCGTTGTTGCCGGCGAAGATGAGCGCCGCGATGACCACGAGGAGCGCGTGCTTGCGGAACAGCTTCACGATCGGGGTGCGCGTCTGCTCCCGCCGGGCGGCGATCTCGCGGAAGACCGGGCTCTCGTCCACCTTGCGGCGGACGTAGTAGCCGATCAGGATCAGCACGATCGACAGCAGGAACGGCACGCGCCAGCCCCACACCAGGAACGCGTCGCCCGGCGCGATGAGCGCCATCAGCGCCATCGTTCCCGAGGCGAGCAGCAGCCCGAGCGGCACGCCGATCTGCGGCGCCACCCCGAACAGGCCGCGCCGCGCGGTGGGCGCGTGCTCGACGGCCATCAGCACCGCGCCTCCCCACTCGCCGCCGGCCGAGATGCCCTGCAGGATGCGCAGCAGCACGAGCAGGATGGGCGCCGCGATGCCGATGGCCTCGTACGTGGGCAGGAGGCCGACCAGCGCGGTCGCCGCACCCATCAGGATGAGGGTGAGCATGAGCACGAGCCGGCGGCCGTGCTTGTCGCCGAGGTGACCGGCGATGAAGGCGCCCAGCGGCCGGAACAGGAAGCTGATGCCGACCGTCAGGAACGACAGGATGGTGGCGAACTGCGGCCCCGCCGGCTCGAAGAAGAGCTGGCCGAAGACCAGCCCGGCCGCGGAGGCGTAGATGAAGAAGTCGTACCACTCGACGGTGGTGCCGACCACGGTGGCGAAGACCACGCGGCGACGGTCGGTCGCCGCGGCGAAGCTCCCGGTCGGCGTGAAGTGCGCGTCGGCGGTGCCTGCGCTGGACTGCGGGCTGCTCATGTGAGGATCTCCTTCGATCTGACATCGTCGTCGGTGGGGCCGGAGCCCCGAGCATGGCGAGAAGTATATGATACGATTTCGAATACGTCGAGGCCGTCTGTTCGGGTTGTGCACATGCTCCCCCGGGTCTGCGGCCGATAGGATCACGATCGATGGCGACCGACGAACCCACGCAGAGCAAATCGCGCGCCGCCTACGACTGGATCAGGGCGCGCATCTCCCGCCGCGACTTCACCCCCGGCTACCGCCTGGTGCTCGGCACGATCGCCGCCGAGCTCGACATGAGCGTCGTGCCCGTGCGCGAGGCGCTGCGGCAGCTGGAGGCGGAGGGCCTGGTCACCTTCGAGCGGAACGTCGGCGCCCGCGTCGCGATGGTCGACGAGTCGCAGTACCGCTTCAGCATGCAGACGCTCGCCCTGCTCGAGGGCGCCGCGACCGCGCAGGCCGCACCCTCCCTCACCGTCGCCGACCTCCGCCGCGCCCACGCGATCAACGAGCGCATGACGGAGACGCTCGGCCACTTCGCGCCCGACGTGTTCACCGCTCTCAATCACGAGTTCCACGAGACGCTCTACGCGCCCTGCCCCAACCGGCGGCTGCTGGAGCTGGTGGAGGCCGAGTGGGCACGCCTGGGCAACCTCCGCAGCTCGACCTTCGCCTTCGTGCCAGGCCGGGCCCAGGAGTCCGTGCACGAGCACGCCGAGATCCTCGGCCTGATCGAGCGCGGCGCTCCCGCCGACGACGTCGAGGCCGCCGCCCGCCGGCACCGCACCGCGACGCTCGACGCCTACCTCGAGCACGAGCACGCCGCCTCCTGAGCCCTCCGCCGCGACGCTCCGCTCCCGCTCAGGCTTCGCGGCTACCGTGCCGGGCATGACGACCGCGCTCCCGCTGCCGCCCGCCCTCCTCCCC
>NZ_JBPGXM010000216.1:0-3489 GCF_056755495.1 Leifsonia sp. KNZ12-8B | reverse complement strand
GGGGCGCACGGGGCGCGGCCCCGTGGACCCGGCGGCCGTCCCTGCGGCAGACTGAGCGTATGGCCGACCACCGCCACCCGGCTCCCCTGCAGCTGCCCGCGCCCATCCAGCGGTTCGTCGATGCCACCAACCGTGGCGACCGCGAGGCCTTCGCCGACGCGTTCACCGACGACGCCTTCCTCAGCGACTGGGGCCGCGAGTTCCACGGCCGCGACGGGGTCCGCAGCTGGGACGGCACCGACAACATCGGAGTCAACGCGCACTTCGACGTGGTCGACGTCGCGCCGGGCTCCGACCCCGACAGCTACGTGGTGACGCTGACCGTGAGCGGCGACGGCTACAACGGGACGGGCCCGATGGTCTTCACCCTGCGCGGCGACCGCATCGCGAGCCTCCGGATCGGCTGAACCGTCGCGGCGCCGCTGCCCGAGGTTCCCGTTACCGCTCGCCCGCGTCGAGCGCGTCGAGTGCCGCCACGTCCTCCGCGGACAGCTCGAAGTCGACGTCCGCGTTCTCGGCGATGCGGCTCGGCGTGGTCGACTTCGGCAGCGGGAGGATGTCCTTCTGCAGCAGGTAGCGGATGCTCACCTGCGCGACCGACTTCCCGTACTTCTCCGCGATGGCCGCGATGTCGCCGTTGTCGAGCAGCCGCCCGGTCGCGAGCGGCGAGTAGCCCTCCACGAGGATGTCGTGCTCCCGGCACCACGCCGTCGTCTCGGGCTGCGTGTTGCCGACGAACCAGCGGATCTGGTTGGCGTGCGGCGTCACGTCGGTCGCCGCGGTCAGCGACTCGAGGTCGGCCGGCTCGAAGTTGCTGACGCCGATCGACCGCGCCCGGCCGGCCTCGTACAGCTCCTCGAAGACCTTCCAGACCTCGATGTTGCCGGCGCGGTGGTCGCTGCCCTGTGCGCTCCACGGCCAGGGCGCGTGGATGAGGTACAGGTCGATCGGCCCGAGGTCCAGCAGGGCTGTGGAGCGCTCGAACGCGTGCCGTGCGCCCTCCGCATCCTTCACCTCCGCCGGGCACTTCGTCGTGATGAAGAGCTCCTCGCGCGGGATGCCGCTGTCGCGCACCGCGCGCCCGACGCTCTGCTCGTTGCCGTAGGCGCGCGCGGTGTCGATGTGCCGGTAGCCGACGTCGAGCGCGGCGCGGACCGAGTCGTACGTCTCGGGGCCGTCCGGGATCTGCCACGTGCCGAACCCGATCTTCGGGATGGTCACGCCGTTGGAGAGGGTGAAGGTGTCGGTGAGCACGGGCATGGGGAGGCTCCTTCCGGGGTGGTCGGGTGGTGTGGCGGTCATGGTAGACCTGGACCCATGTCATTTCAGGCCTACCTGGACACCATCGAGGACAAGACCGGCAGGACGCCGCGCGAGCTGCTCACCGAGGCGGAGGCGAAGGGGTTCGGTCCCGACACCAAGGCCGGCGACATCCTCGCCTGGCTCTCGGACGACTACGGCCTCGGTCGTGGGCACGGCATGGCGATGGTGCACGTGATCAAGAAGGGCGCCACGATCGACGCGAAGTTCGTCGGCGCCGACAGCGTCCACCGCGACGAGTCGGACATTCTGTGGCTCGACGGCAAGGCGACCAAGCCGTCGGCCTGATCGGACCAGGTCTGATCGGACCAGGCCAGGGCCGGCCGGTCCGCCGGCCCACCCGATAGGGTCGCCTCATGCTGCAGAATCGCGAGGTCGCGGGGGCGACCGTGGGGGCGGGGCCGAGAGTGCGGGCGGCGACGTTCGGGCCGTGGGCGTATCTGAGTCTCGCCGTGCCGGTGGCGCTGGTGGCGATCTTCTTCGTGGGCGTGGCGTTCGGGCCGGAGGATCCGCTCGGCCTGAACTGGGCGTGGTGCGCGCTCGTCTTCATCCTCACGATCTCCGGCGTGAGCCGGTTCGCCGGCCGTCGTGCCGGCGACGCGGAGCGAGCGTGGCGGGCCGGGCCGCGCACGCCCGCCTACCGCGTCCAGCAGTTCGCGCCGGCGGTGGTCTGCGTGCTGATCCTGGCCGGGTTCGTCGCCTTCGTGGCGCACCTGCCGGTGCTCGCCGACGTGGCCGTCACCCTGGCGGTCGGCGTCACAGCCGGGATCGCTCCGCTGTACTTCCAGCGGCCTCCCGCGCAGCAGACTCCCGCGCAGCGACCTCCCGCAGCCGCGGCGCCGGACGACCAGACCGCATGAGGCGCGTCGTCACCGCCGCGACGCTCGCGCTGGCGCTCGCCGTCGCGCTCGCGGGCTGCGCCGGCCTGCTCGGACCGAAGACCGGCGACGACATCGCCAAGGACGCCGCGCGCGCCGCCGCCGAGCGCATCGGCGCGCAGATCGACGACTCCCGCCCCCGCAACGTGCTCGCCTCGGACCTGGCCTACCGGTACTCAGTGCCGGCCGGGTCGTCGTGGCAGCGCGATGTGGACACCGATGCCGAGCTCACGGCGGAGGCGATCGCGTGGGAGGGGATGACCCGCGACCGCGACGGCGCCCGTTTCGTGCTGCGGATCAGCGCCCACGTCCCGTCTCGCAGCGCGCGGATCGGTCATCCGGGCTGGGAGGAGGGCGACTGGTCGGGGTGCTTCGCCTTCCGGGTGTTCGCGTTCTTCGAGTGGAGGGACACCTCGGTCGACGGGGTCTCCTGCCCGGCCGATCCGGCCTCCCCTCCGCCGTCGCCGCTGCCGCCGCCCGCCCTGCCCGACGACGCGCACGACCGCCTGGCCGCGGTGCTGACGGCGGCAACCGAGGCGAGCCTCGCCGACGACCTCGAGGCCGCCTTCCCGGCCGGCTCGGCGCGCAAAGACCCGGTGACCGGCGCGCACCTGATCCGCGACAGCGGCGCCGAGGGCCCTGTGCTCGCCGCGGCCGTCGGCATCTCCGGCACGAAGGACTGCATGCTCGGCACCCGCGCCGCCGACGGCACCGTCCGCGTCGGCTCGGCCCGCCCGATCACGCTGGAGGCGGGGGAGGCCGGCTGCACCATTCAGAACGCGCTGCACCCGGTGTCGACGCACTGAGGGGGAGGGACGGACGGCGGGCGCCCGCGAGGGGCGTCGGGGTCAGCCCTGCGGCGGCCCGTCGACCACCGTCGGCACCGCCTCGTACAGCACCAGCCGCCCGTCCAGCACCCGGATGGAGGGCGACTCCATCACGACGTCCGGCCAGCCGTCGTACAGACGGTCGGCGCCGGTCGCCCCGTTGACGACCGGGAACACGACCACGCGGCAGCGGTCGACGAGGCCGGCCCGCAGCAGGGAGCGGCAGAGACCGGGGCTCCCGATCGTCCGCAGGTCGACCTGCCCGCGCTTGAGCTCGCGCACCGCCTCCACCGCGTCATCGGCCACGACCGTCGTGTTGGCCCACTCCGGCGGCTCCCTCAGCGAGCGCGAGAAGACGATCTTGGGCCGCGCGGTGAGCGCAGACATGTCTTCGGCGCCGGTCCGGGCGAAGTCCGCGAACAGCCGGTAGGTGCGGGCGCCGAAGCTGTCTCTTATACACATCT
>NZ_JBPGXM010000215.1:0-3621 GCF_056755495.1 Leifsonia sp. KNZ12-8B | reverse complement strand
CCCCCCCCCCCCCCCCCCCCCCCCCCCCCCCCCCCCCCCCCCCCCCCCCCCCCCCCCCCCCCCCCCCCCCCCCGGGGCGGGGCCCCCCCCCCCCCCCCCCCCCCCCCCTTCTGCGTGTCCGTTCTGTTCGGGGACGTCTACTTCGTATAGTCGCCGCGCTCGTGCCACCACGTGTCGAACATGCTCGCGGGCACCCGGCGCTTGTGCTCGGTGGCGAGGTAGCGCGCCTCGATGGCCGCGGCGACCTCGCTCGGCACCTCGCGACCCTCGAGGAAGTCGTCGATGTCCGCGTAGTGGATGCCGAGGTTCTCCTCGTCGGTCTGGCCCGGCTGCAGGTCGAGCAGGTCGGCCGTCGGCGCCTTCTCGTACAGGCGCGCCGGCGCCTCCAGGTGCTGGAGCAGCTGCTTGCCCTGCCGCTTCGTCAGCCCGCTGAGCGGGAGGACGTCGGTCCCGCCGTCGCCGTACTTCGTGAAGAACCCGGTCACGGCCTCCGCCGCGTGGTCGGTGCCAACCACGAGCAGGCCGCGCTGCCCGGCGATCGCGTACTGCGCGACCATGCGGATGCGCGCCTTCACGTTGCCCTTGTTGAAGTCGGTCATCTCGTCGCCCACGGCGTCGGCGTACTCGTCCTCGACGCCGTCGGTGCCGCGCTGGATGTTGAACGTCACCGTGCGCTGCGGGCGGATGAAGGAGAGCGCGAGCTGGGCGTCGTCCTCGTCGTGCTGCACCGCGTACGGCAGGCGCACGGCGATGAACTCGGCCTCGGTGCCCTGCTCCGCCAGCCGCTCCACCGCAAGCTGGGTCAGCCGGCCCGCCAGCGACGAGTCCTGCCCACCGCTGATGCCGAGCACGAATCCCTTCGCGCCCGTGGCACGCAGGTAGCGGACGAGGAAGTCGATCCGCTTCTCCACCTCGGCGGCCGGGTCGATGCCGGCGCTCACGTTCAGTTCGTCGATGATCCTGGCCTGGAGTTCACGCATGCGCCCACCATATCCCCGCCGCATTTCGGCGGTGTGAACGCCGCCGTCACGCCACCCGCGTGACCGCGCGGGCCAGGATCGCCGTGGTCAGCGCCTCCACCGGGCCGGCCGCAGCAGCGGGATTCGAGAGCAGCGTGAAGTCCACATGGCCGAGCTCCGGGAGGCTGAACCGGTTGGTGACCTTCACCAGGTCGGTGGGGATGAGCGAGCGCGGGAACACCGCGACCCCGATGCCCGCGCGGACCGCGGCCAGCACGCCGTTCACCTCCCGCGTGTTGCAGGTGATCCGCCAGGTGCGCCCCGCCTGCTCCAGGGCATCGATCGCGACCTGCCGGCTGAGGCTCGGCCCCTGGTACGCGATGAGCGGGACGGGCTGGCCGGGCTCGACGATGGTCTTCTCCTGGCCCATCCACACCAGCTCGTCGGTCGCGACGACCGTGCCCTCGGTGGTGCCCGGGTTCTGCTTGATGAAGATCAGGTCGAGATGCCCGGCCGTCAACCGGCGGTGCAGCGGCCCCGACTGGTCGATCGTCAGCTCGAGGTTGATCTGCGGGTTCTGCTGTCGGAAGTGCCGCAGGATGCGCGGAAGCGTGGTGATCGCGAGGTCGTCCGCGGCGCCGAAGCGCAGCCTCCCCCGCATCGCGGAGCCGCTGAAGTAACGATCGGCCTCGGCGTGCGCGGCGAGGATCGTGCGCGCAAAGCCGGCCATCGCGTCGCCGTTGTCCGTGAGCCGCACCTCGCGGGTGTCGCGGGCGACGAGCTGCCGCTTCGCCGCCTCCTCCAGCCGGCGCACATGCTGGCTGACGGTCGGCTGGCTGATGCCGAGCCGCTGCGCCGCCCTGGTGAAGGAGCGGGTGTCGGCGACGGCGAGGAAGGTGCGCAGGAGCACGGGATCGAACACGGCACATCCATTCGGAAAACCAATGAGAGTTATTGCAGCAATTGGCCCACAGAATAGCCGACCGGTGCGTATGGTCGAAGGGACGCCCGATACGGAACCAGACATCAGCCATACGACACGAGGAACAGCAGTGGCGAACCACGCACCAGCCGCCCCGCCCACCGGCCCGATGCCCGTCCTGAGCGCCAGGCCGCCCTGGCGCGAGACCTTCGCCTCCCTCCGGGTGCCGAACTACCGCCGCTTCGCCGCCGGCAACCTCGTCGCCAACACCGCCGTGTGGATGCAGCGGATCGCGATGGACTGGCTGGTGCTGCAGCTCTCCGGCAGCGTCGCCGCGGTCGGCATCACGGTCTTCATGCAGTTCACACCGATGCTGATCTTCGGCCTCTACGGCGGCGTGCTCACCGACCGCTACTCCAAGCAGAAGCTGCTCATCGCGAGCCAGTCGGCCGCGGCCCTCCTCGCCGGCGTGCTCGCGGCGCTCACGCTCACGGGGACCACGCAGGTCTGGCATGTGTACGTCATCTCATTCCTGCTCGGGATGGTGACGGTCGTCGACAACCCGGCCCGCCAGGTCTTCGTCAACGAGCTCGTCGGCCCGCGCTACCTGCGCAACGCCATCAGCCTCAACTCGTCGATCTTCCAGCTCGGCGGGCTGATCGGACCGGCCGTGGGCGGACTGCTCATCAACGCGGTCGGCGGAGGCTGGTCCTTCGTCATCAACGCGATCGCGTGCCTGACCGTGGTCGCCGCGCTGTGCACGCTCGACCGCTCCGCCCTCCACGCCTCCCCCGCCGCGCCGCGCGGGAAGGGACAGCTGGCCGAGGGGATCCGGTACGTGCGCCGCAAGCCGGTCATCTTCTGGACCATCGTGATGGTGGCCGTGATCGCCGTCTTCGCCTTCAACATGCCGGTGTTCCTCGCCGCGTACGCGAACGACGTGTTCGAGGTCGGCGCGCAGGGGTATGGCCTGTTCAACGCGCTGGTCGCGGCCGGGGCGCTCGCGGGCGCCCTCGCCTCCACCCGGCGGACCAGCATCCGGCTGTCGATGGTCGTCGGCACGGCCGCCGCGCTCGGCATCGTGCAGGCCGCCGCCGGCTTCGCACCCACCGAGATCGCCTTCTCGCTGCTGCTCGTCGGCATCGGGATCGGCAACCTGCTCTTCATCACCGCCGCCAACTCGCTCGTGCAGATGTCGTCGAACGTGCAGATCCGCGGCCGCGTCATCTCCCTGTACATCCTCGTGCTGCTCGGCGGTCAGGCGATCGGCGGGCCGCTCATGGGGTGGATCGTGGAGGCGGTGGGGCCGCACGACGCGATGATCGTCTCCGGCGTGGTGCCGGCGGTCGCCGCGGTCGTCGTGGCCATGCTCATCGCCCGCCGCGCGAGCCTCCGCCTCCGCTTCGGGCTGCGCGGGAGGGTGCCGGTGATCGCCATCGTCAACCGCGCGGGCAAGAACGGCGCCGTGCTCTGACCCGCCCGGCGCGCCTCCCCCGCTGCGATATCGTGGAGGGCGCGCCCCCGTAGCTCAGCGGATAGAGCAGGAGCCTTCTAATCTCTTGGTCGCAGGTTCGATTCCTGCCGGGGGCACCCACCGTCTACTCGCGGACCCTTCTCATCTCTTGGTCGCAGGTTCGATTCCTGCCGGGGGCACCGGAACGTGTACTCGCGGACCCTTCTCATCTCTTGGTCGCAGGTTCGATTCCTGCCGGGGGCACCGGAACGTGTACTCGCGGACCC
>NZ_JBPGXM010000214.1:0-3707 GCF_056755495.1 Leifsonia sp. KNZ12-8B | reverse complement strand
GCGACGGTCGGCGCGCCGGGGGCGCGGAGCGCGGTGGCGGCGGTAGCGGAAGGCGGCGAGGCGTGCGCGGAGCGCGCCGGCGGCCTTCGTCGCCGCGCCGACCGTCGCGTCGGCGGAACGCCAGGCCTCGTCCACACGCTCCTCGGCCACGTCGCTGCCGTCGAACACGGCGGCGTCGACATGCCGCGCGAGCGTGTCGAGCCCGTCCCGCGGGAGCGGCAGGTCCTGGCTGCGCGACTGCTCCGCGAGCGCGGCGGCGGTCTGCAGGCGGGTGGCGCGCTCCGGGAGGGTCAGGCCGAGCTCGGCGTACCGGTCCGTGAGCTCGTCCCAGGCCCCGGCCGCGCGGCGGTCGGGCGGGCCGGTCGAGCGCCGTCTGCGCCGCCTCCTGCGCTTGAGGAGGGTGATCACGAGCAGCGGAACCAGGGCGAGCAGGAGCGGGATGCCGACGATGCCGGCGACCACCCAGACCCAGACGGGCAGCTGGAAGGAGTGCTTCTGCTCCTTCTTCTCGTTCTCCTTGGTCTTGACCGGGGTCAGCAGGTCCTCGGCGCGCGGATCGGCGGGCGGAGGCTGGCGCACCTGGGGCTGCGGCTCGAGCTTGGGCTTCGTGGTCTGGTTCTTCGGCGCGTCGGTCTTGGTCGGGGTCGGGAAGAACGGCACCCAGCCGACGCCTTCGAACGCGACCTCGTCCCACGCGGTCACGTCGTTGCCCGTCACCGTCGTGGTGTCGCCTGTCACCTTCGGCGCGAAGCCCATCACCACGCGGGTCGGGTAGCCGAGGCGACGGGCCATCAGCGCGAAGGCGCTCGCGTACTGCTCCTGATCGCCGACCATCGGGGACTTCGTCAGCAGGTCGGTCATCCGGTCGGCGCCCTGACCGGCGCGCGACGGCACCGGGTCCGAGGCGCGGCCGTGGCTGAGGAAGCCGAGGTTCTTGAGGGAGCGCTCGATGTTGCGCAGCTTCTGGATGGCGGTGGTCGCCGATCCCGCGTACTCCTCGGCCTTCGCCGAGACCACGTCCGGCACGTTGCTGACCGACGGCAGGGTCAGCCGCGCGGGGGGCACCTTCTGCAGGGCGCGGTCGTTGGGGATCTTCTGGGCGGTGGCCTCCATCGTGTAGCGGAGGCCCTCCTTCACGCCGCTGGTGACCGCCGTCGTGCCCGTGGCCGTGTTGACGCGCACCGTGCCGGCGGGGTCGGTGCCGGTGTAGGCGTCGAACCCGAGCCGGTCGAGGTAGCCCAGCGCGGGCAGCCACACGTCCGAGTAGCCGAGGATGTCGATGGTCGCGGTGGAGGACGCGCCCGGCTCGAACAGCGGCGGCTCCGGGATCGTGCTGCCGAGCAGCTCGAATGCCCCGGACGCGTCCGTGTCGCTGCCGGGGGCGGCGACGGACCACACGACGCCGTCGTAGCTGTCCATGGTCGCGAGCCGGACGACCTGCCCCTCCTCGAGCCCGCGGACGGTGAACAGCTTCGTCTTCTGCAGGTCCTTGGTGTACTTGCGGAACCCGGCGAGCGGGCTCGGGTAGTCGAGCGGGTCGAACGGCGGTGTCACCTCGTCGCGCACGACGAACCGGGAGGCGGCGGGAGGCGCGAGCAGCGTTCCGGCGAGGGCGCCGACCACGACCGCGCCGACGACGACCGCGGCACCGCCGAGGAGCCGGCTGCGCCGGACCGCCGCGTCCGTGCCGAAGTGGTCCCTGGCGAAGCGGCGACGGCGCCACGCGAGCCAGACGAGCGCGACGCCGGCGAAGGCGACGCCGCGGACCCCGGCGAAGAAGGGGTCGCGGGTGCCCAGCAGGATCGCGGCGACGAACAGCAGGACAGGGCCCACCAGCAGCACGGCGGCCCGGCCGACGGCAGGCCTGCGGATTCGCGGCAGCCAGCGCACGGCGAGCGTCAGCGAGACGAACGACACCAGCCAGCCGCCCACGTACGGCACGACGGCGACGTACGGCGGAGCCTCGAGCGGCGCCTGCAGGGTGACGGCGTCCGTCCACCCGAAGACGGCGCCCAGCACGAGGCCGGAGAGGCTGTCGAGCGACGGCAGGACGCCGTACAGGGCGAGCGGCGTGCCGAGCAGGAAGTACGCGGCCAGGGCGATGATCGTCGTGAGCGGGACGGAGAGCCGCAGCAGCCTCCCGAGCAGCGCGACGCCACCGCCGACGACGATGCCGCCGACGGCCGCCTGCGCGAAGGCGTAGTGGCCGAAGGCCGGCTCGAAGCCGACCACGGCGATGAGGCTGAGGCCCACGATGACGGCGACGTCGATCCACATCGTCGTGCTGAGCCGGTCGAACAGCGGAGCCGAGGCGGAGGCGCTGCGCTCGCGGCGCGCGGCGGAGGTCGTCGCGGTCATCGGCTCGCCCGCTTCAGCAGGGCCGGGAGCTCCGACAGCGCCGACACGGTGATGAGCATGCTGCGGCCCAGCCGGCCGAGCCGCGGCTCCCCCGCCTCGTCGATGCGGACCGTGATGACCTCGGTGTCGAGCCCCCACAGCATGGAGGCCGCTCGCAGCTCCGCCGCCTCCACCCGGCTTCCGACGACGGTGATGGCGAGGCTGGGCGGCGCGATGCGGAGGGTCGCCTGGCGCAGGTACTCGCGCAGACCGGTGCCGGCGGCCTCCACCGGCTGGATGCGGCACGAGTCGTCGAGCAGCGCGGTCGGGGTCTCCACCCGCATCGTGCCTCGCTGCCAGAGGGCGCGCAGCTCGGTCTCCTCGCGGATGACCTGCACGCCGATCGAGGCGAGCACCGAGACGCCGAGCTCGAACTCGTCGTCGGAGGCGAACCGCTCCCGCTCGGCGTCGAAGGCGAGCAGCAGCTGCGAGCGGCGCGTCTCCTGGTACTGCCGCACCATGAGCTGCCCGGTGCGCGCGGAGGTGCGCCAGTGCACGTTGCGGATGTCGTCGCCCGGCTCGTACGAGCGGAGTGCGTGGAAGGAGAGGTCGCTGTCGGTGATGGTCGAGGTGGTCTGCCCCTCCAGGTCGCGCACCAGGCCGTTGGCGGTCGCGGCCAGGCGGACCGTGCGCGGGTGGACGAACAGCTCCACCTGGTCGGTCCAGCGGGTCGTGCGGCGCAGCAGGCCCAGCTGGTCGCCGCGGACCGAGATGGCGGGGCCGGCGAGGATCAGCGCGCGGCGCGCGGTCGGGACGGCGAACAGCTCCTCTGTCTCGGCGCCGGGGGTGAGCCGGGGCACGGTGAACTCGGCCTGGCCCTCCCCGACCGGCAGCTCCATCCTGGTCGGCAGCACCGGCCGCTGGCCGTTGTTGACGACGCCCAGCCTGCCCAGCGCGCGGTCGCCCGCGACGACGCGGCGCGGGTTCAGCTCGACGGTCACCGCGTAGGTCGAACGCCCGAACACGAAGGCGGTCGCGATGAGCAGCGCGGCCAGCAGGGTCGCCCCGACGAAGAGGAGCTCCGCCCAGCCCAGCCACAGCGCGAGGGCGAACGACACGACGGCGCCGCCCAGCACGATCCAGCCGAGGACGCTGATGACGGCCAGCACCGGGCCGACGCGCGACGACACCGCGCGCCACAGCGGAGCGGCCTTCGCGCCTCCGGCCCGGAACGCACCGGCCGTCGACCGCGCGACCTGCGCGCCGGCGATGCGCGCCTGGTCGAGCGCGGACACGCGGCGGCGGCGGCCGCGGGCGGTCGGGCTCTGCGTGGTCATGCGGGGTCTCCGGGGTCGGGGTCGGATCGGGGT
>NZ_JBPGXM010000213.1:0-3760 GCF_056755495.1 Leifsonia sp. KNZ12-8B | reverse complement strand
CCCCGACGGCGCCCCAGCCCGACCCCGCGCTGCAGACCACGCCCCTCCAGATCACGGAGCTGCAGCCCGACTCCCGCACCAACGTGCCGGGCACCAGCAGCGACGCCTACGAGTTCATCGAGCTCTACAACGCGACCGACCACGACATCGACCTGTCGGACTACACGATCACGTACCTGTACCCGGAGACCGGCGCGACCGCCGACTGGCCGTTCACTCCCGCCGACGCCGTCATCGCCTCGGGCAGGACGGTCGTGATCTGGATCAAGAGCGCGACCAACGCCGCCTTCACCGCCGCGCAGTTCAACACCGAGTTCGGGAGCTCGCTGGTGGAGGGCGTCGACCTGCTGCAGATCGACTCCGCCGGCATGGCCAACAGCGGCGCCCGCGGCATCCAGGTCACGACGAAGAGCGGCATCCCGGTGAGCAGAGCGCTGTTCAGCCTCAACGGCACCGACGACGCCGTCGCCGGCCAGCCCGTCCAGTACGGCCCGCCGACCGCAGGCTCCGTCGAGCAGACCCGCCTCGCCCTCGGCGCGCCCACCCCGGGTTCCGTCGACGCCGCTCAGGTCCCCACCGGCCTGATGGTCGTGCCCGCCGACGCCACCGCACCCGTCGTCGCCGACTCCACGCCGGCGACGATCACGCCGGGCGCCGACTTCTCCTTCGCCTTCACGGTGACCGACGACGTGCAGGTCAGGCGCGCCACCCTCGAGCTGACCAACAGCGCCGACAGCACCCCCGTGCTGCACGAGCTCACCGTGGGCGCCGGCGGCGGCGCGGCGTACTCCGTCCCGGCGGCCGACCTGACCGGCAAGAAGTGGTTCGACTACGTGCTCACCGTCTCCGACGGCACCAACCACGTCACCACCACCAGCAAGCGCGTCCAGGTGGAGGGCGCTGCCGACGAGCCGCTGTCGCTCAACGTCACCGACGGCCAGTTCGTGGCGGGCACGACCCCGGTCTCCGGCATCGCGGACGCGCTCGACGACGACGTGACCGTCTCGGTCGACGGCGCCGACGTCTCCCCGACCCGTCCCGACCTCGGCGGCACGCCGGTGTTCGCGTTCGAGGCGAGCGGCGTCAACACGTTCTTCCGCAACGGCGTGCTGATCGGCGACGACATCCTCACGATCTTCGACGAGGGCATCCCGACCGGGTGGAAGACCATCCCGACGACCGTCCCGCTGTCGTACATCGCCAAGGGCAGGACACTCACCGTCAGCGTCTGGGCGGGCACCAAGGCCGCCCCCGAGCTCAGCCCCGAGAACAACGACGACTTCGAGATCCGCAACCCGCGCCTGGTGCTCCCGAACGGCCACTCCCTGACGCCGAGCGGCTACACCGCCGGAGCCTCGCTCAAGATGGGCGACAGCGCCGGCAAGCTCGACTTCTACGACGCCGTCTTCACGCTGCCCGACGACGCCTTCACCGCGCAGACCTACGACTGGGACACCTCCTCGGTCGCGGACGGCGCGCACACGGTCTCGGCCCGCACCGCCACCGACGCGCCGGTCTCGGCGACGGTGACGGTCGACAACACCGCCCCGGCGATCACCACCTCCGTCGAGAACGGCCGGGAGTATCGCGGCCCCTTCACGATCGACGCCTCCATCGCCGACGCCGGCTCGGGCATCCCCGCCTCCTCCGTGCCGGTGATCACGCTCGACGGGGAGGATGTGCGGCACCTGCTGCCGATCGCGACCTCCTCGGTCACGCTGCCCGCCGGGACGCACGTGCTGCACGTCGAGCAGTCCGACGCCGTCGGCAACCACGCCGCGCGTGACATCACGTTCACGACACCGGTCGAGCAGCCGACCGTGAGCGACCTCACCCCGGCCGACGGCACGACTGTGAAGCAGGGCGCGGTGACGCTCGGCGCGACGGTGTCCGACCCGAGCGGCGACCGCCTGACCGCGGAGTTCCGGACCGGCGAGCACCTCGACACCACCTCCGGCGGCGTGACCTCGAGCAGCGGGACGACCTCCGTCGCCACCGAGGTGCAGCGCCCGACCGCGCTGAGCACCGCGCGCCTGCAGGCGCTGGCCGGCACCGACGGCGTCGACACGAGCGTGTCCTCCGACACCGCCCTCCCGTACCAGCTGTTCGACGTGACGGTCCCCGCCGGGTCGGGCGACGCCTACCAGGCGCGGCTCACCTGGACCGGCTCGGCCAACGCCGAGGCGAAGGTGCTCCTCTACGTGAAGAACGTGAGCACCGGTGCGTGGGAGGAGGTCGACCGCCACATCACCGGCGCCGGCGACGAGGGCGCGCCCTTCACCCTGAGCGCCCTGGTCGGCGCGAAGGACCACGCGAAGGACGGCGTCATCACCGCGCTCGTGCAGCACTCGGAGGGTTACGCGGGCGGCAACCTCTCCACCCGCGACAGCACGATCACCCCGGCGAACCCGGGCGACACCCCGCGCTCCGACTACGACTTCACCATCGGCTGGGAGTCGGACACGCAGTACTACAACGAGAACAAGACCGGCGTGGAGTACCAGCACCAGGTCGACATCCACGACTACTTCCTGCAGCAGCGCCAGAACATCAACCTGCAGTACGTCATCCACACCGGCGACATCGTCGACAACTCGAAGGTGCCCGACCAGTGGACGCGCGCCGACGCCCAGTACGACCGGCTCGACGCCGCCGGGCTGCCCTACGGCGTGCTGGCGGGCAACCACGACGTCAACCACAAGGACGAGGACTACACCGAGTACTCCGCGAACTTCGGCGAGGCCCGCTTCGGGGCCAACCCCTGGTACGGCGGCGGCTACCAGGACAACCGCGGCCACTACGACCTCGTGTCGGCCGACGGCCTGGACTTCATCTTCGTCTACATGGGCTGGGGCGTGTACCAGGACCAGATCGACTGGATGAACGAGGTGCTCGCGCAGTACCCCGAGCGCATCGCGGTCATCGACCTCCACGAGTACCTCCTGACCACGGGAGGCCTCGGCCCGGGCCCGCAGGCCGTCTACGACCAGGTCGTCGCGACCAACCCGAACGTCCGCATGGTCATGTCGGGCCACTACCACGACGCCTACACGCGGGTGGACGCGTTCGACGACGACGGCGACGGCACCCAGGAGCGCAAGGTCTACCAGATGCTGTTCGACTACCAGGGGCTCCAGGAGGGCGGCATGGGCTTCCTCCGCCTGCTGCAGTTCGACAACGAGGGCCGCGACGTGACGGTGCGCACGTACTCCCCGTCGCTGGACCAGTACGACACGGACGACCCTACAGTGGCCGACGACCCGGCGAACCCGACGAAGTTCCAGGAGTTCACCATCCCGTACGCGGACCTGAACATCACCCCGCGCACCCGCGTGCTGTCGACCGACTCGTTCACCGCCGACATCCTCGGCGACCGCGTGATCGGCACGTCGACGGAGGTCGCGAGCGGCTCCACGGTGACGGCGTCCTGGGCGGACGCCCCGGCCGGGACCGCCGGCTGGTACGTACGCGTCACCGACCCGTACGGTGCGGTGACGGACTCGCCGGTGCAGCACCTCACGGTGACGGCGGTGACGGCGGGGACGGCGGGCCGGGCTCCGGCGGTCCGGGCTCCGGTGGCGGCGCCCGCGCCGCCCCCCCCGGCCAAGGCGCCCCCCCCCCCGTCGACCCCCCCCGCGCCCACCCCGCCCCCGGCCCCCCCGCCCGGGCGCCGGGCCGGGGGCCCGCGCCCGGTGGTGCCGGCGAAGAGCTCCTTCATCCGGAGGTAGACGACGGAGGCCTCCGAGAGTCCGCCTTCGTC
>NZ_JBPGXM010000212.1:0-3884 GCF_056755495.1 Leifsonia sp. KNZ12-8B | reverse complement strand
GTCGTGGGGGTGGTGGATGGGGAGGGGTGACCCGCGCGCACGAAGAGCGTGCCGACGGTCGCGTGGCGCGAATGACACTCGGCATGAACGAACGCGCTCGTCAGATCTCATCCTCCAGACCGAACGCGAGAAGCGACCAGGGAGGACAGCTCCGCGGGTCCATACCGGCCACTGAGGGCGCCGTCTTCTCCTTCCCGAATTCATGCTGGACGTAGTCCAGCAGGTCTCGCCCATAGACGATGACGTCCGTCTGCCAGACGGAGAAGACGGGCGCAGGCGTGCCGGCCGGCGACGCAGGCATGAAGCGGTGACCGTACAACGGGACGAGGGTGGGCCACGTCGCAGTCTGCTCCCGGGCGCGTCGCACGCGCTCGGGCCTGCTGCGCGGAGCATCACCCCATGACGGCGGCCAGAAGCCATTCTCTTCGACATCGAACACGACGCCTTCGATGGGCCGGGAGAGAACGTCCTCGATGACCCAGTCGTTACCGCGCCAATCGATCCACCTCTCACCCCGGGGAAGCGCACGTGACAAGAAGTCGCGATGGTCCGGATGGAACTCGAAACCGAATCGCGCTTCGATCGCCGAGAGCTCCCGTGCCGACAGTCCCGGACCGAGCCGAACGCGCCGAGATCTGAGTAGTTCAATACTCTCGGCCGCGATCATGCACGCAGCCTACCGATCTCGGGCAAGGAATCAGCGCCCGCACCATGGCATCGACGATGTGTACGCGTCCGAATCCGGCGCTGACTGGCGACAACGAGAAAGCCCCCGATCCCCGTGCTTCCACGGGATCGGGGGCTTCTCACCACCTGCGGTGTCTGGTGCGCCCCCAGGGACTTGAACCCTGAACCCATTGATTAAGAGTCAATTGCTCTGCCGATTGAGCTAGAGGCGCATCCGATTCGGTGACCCGAACCGAGGCTCAACACTAGCATCCGATCCGGGCGCTTCGCCAATCGAGGTTCTCTCGAAAATCACCGGCGGTCGACCCGGCGCCTGTGGGCCGCTGTCGATGCCCGTCCCCGGCCGGCCGCCCCCTCCCCCGGCTAGGCTCGGAGCCGTGACCTACGACGCCGACCTCGCCCTCGCCCTCCGGCTCGCCGACCTCGCCGACGGTATCTCCGCGGCCCGGTTCCGCGACCGCGACCTCCACGTCGACACCAAACCCGACCGCACCCCGGTGACGGAGGCCGACCTCGCCGTCGAGCGGGCCATCCGGGAGGCGCTGGCCGCCGAGCGTCCCGACGACGCCATCCTCGGGGAGGAGTTCGGCACCGAGGGCACCTCCTCCCGCCAGTGGATCGTCGACCCGATCGACGGCACCGCCAACTACCTCCGTGGCGTGCCGGTGTGGGGCACGCTGATCGCCCTCGCGGTCGATGGGAAGCCGGTGGTCGGCGTCGTCAGCTCCCCGGCCCTCGGCCGCCGCTGGTGGGCCGCGCAGGGAGGCGGCGCGTGGACGACCGACGCGCCAGGCGCCCAGCCGCGCGGCATCCGCGTCTCCGGCGTCGCCGACCTGGAGCACGCGTCCGTCAGCTTCCAGAGCATCGCCCAGTGGGACGACGCCGGTCACCTCGACAAGCTCGTCGCCCTGACCCGTGCGGTCTGGCGCGACCGGGCCTACGGCGACATGTGGTCCTACATGCTGCTGGCCGAGGGCCTGCTCGACGCGGTCGGCGAGTTCGACGTGAAGACCTACGACCTCGCGGCGCTCATCCCGATCGTGGAGGAGGCCGGCGGCACGTTCACCTCCGTCACCGGCGAGGCGGGGCCGGGCAACGGGTCCTCGCTCGCGTCGAACGGGGTGTTGCACCCGGCGCTGCTGCGGCTGCTGGGCTGACGGCCGGACCGGCCCCGGTACGCCGCCCGGTCATCCCCCGCACGCGATCCTCTCCGCCCCAGGGCTGAATCCGGGCCGCTGCTGCCGCCCGGGATGCCCGTCTCCCCTAGCGTGAGCGGTATGACACCGCTCCTCCAGCGCAGCCGATGGCTGTTCGAGCCCGCCATCGCCGTGATCTTCTTCGTCTTCTGGGCGCTGGCGCTGGTCGGCCCCCATCAACTCCTCCCCGGCGCGCTGCGGTCGACGGTGCCGTTCTGGGCGGCGCTCCTCCTGCTCGCCGTGGCGATCGGGCTCTCGCACCTGCGGCCGGTGGTCGCGATGGCCGTCGGGACCGCGGTGCTGATCGGGCAGCTGCTCTTCCCATCCGGCATCTTCGACCAGCCGCTGGTGTACCTGGGGTACGGCGTCGTCATCCTCGTCATCGCCGCATCGGTCGATGGCCGGATGCGCGTCGTCGCGTTCGCGTTCGCGATCGGTGCGGGAGTGTCGGCTGCGGGCCTCCTCGCCTGGTGGCTGGGGGTCGGGAAGGGAGACGCGGCGGCGCGCACCCTCTTCTTCGTCCTGTGCGGGTGCGCAGGCGGCGTCGCCTGGCTCGTCGGCACCCTGATCGGCGTGTGGTCCCGCAAGCGCACCTCCGACCTCCGGCTCTCGCAGACGGTGAACGAGCTCAGGGCCGCGGAGGCCGACGCGATGGTCGCGAGCGAGCGGGAGCGCATCGCCCAGGACGTGCACGACATCATGGCGCACTCCCTCTCGGTCATCCTCGCCCAGGCCGACGGCGCCCGGCTGCTGGCCGAGGAGCGGCCCACCGCGGTCGTGCCGTCGCTCGCGACCATCGCCTCCACCGCCCGCTCGTCGCTGACGGAGGTGCGCGTGCTGATCGAGACCCTCATCGGCACGCCGGACGGTCCCGTCCACCCGGGGATGGACGAACTCGACGACCTGGTCCGGCGGATGACGGCCTCGGGGCTCGATCTGACCGTCGAACGCTTCGGGGAGCCCGCCGCGCTCACCCCGGCGCAGCAGCTCGCGGTCTACCGGATCGTGCAGGAGGGGCTCACCAACGCCCTGAAGCACGCCGGCCCCGGCGCCTCGGCGCGACTCGCCCTCGACCAGCGCGCGGACGGCGTCGCGGTCTCGCTCGCGTCCCGCGGTGCGGACGGCGTCGCCGTGCAGGCGACCTCGAATCCGGGCGGACGCGGCATCGTCGGCATGCGCGAGCGCGCCAGGCTCGCCGGAGGCTGGCTCGACGCCGGCCCCGACGACGACGTCCCCGGCGGCTACCTGGTGACCGCGTACATCCCGGCCGGTGCGCAGACTACGCAGCAGGACGTGCAGCGGGAGGTGGAGGCATGATCCGGGTGGCCGTCGCCGACGATCAGCCGCTGTTCTGCGCGGGGCTGCAGATGCTGATCGAGTCGCAGCACGACCTCGCCTTCGCCGGAGCCGCGCCGGACGGCCGTCGGGCGGTCGAGCTCGCCCGGTCCGAGCGGCCCGACGTCATGCTCATGGACATCCGCATGCCCGGCCTCGACGGCATCGGCGCCACCCGGGAGATCCGGGAGGCGTCACCCGCCGGGCCGCCGCGCATCGTGGTGCTCACCACCTTCGACCGCGACGAGGCGGTCGCGGCGGCGCTGCGGGCGGGCGCGGACGGGTTCCTGCTCAAGGACGCGACGCCCGAGTTCATCCTCGCCGCGGTCCGCACGGTCCACGAGGGCCACTCGGTGATCGCGCCGAAGTCGACCAGCGAGCTGTTCCGGTCGCTCGCACGGCGTCGGCCGGAGGCGATCGAGCCGTTGTCGGTGCGCGAGAAGGAGGTGTTCCTCCTCGCAGCGCGCGGGCTGAGCAACGGCGAGATCGGCCGGACCGCCTTCATCTCCGAGGCCACCGTCAAGTCGCACATCCGGAGCATCCTCGCCAAGCTCGGCCTGGTGTCGCGCGTGCAGCTCGTGGCGTTCGCGTACGAGAACGGGCTGGTGCGGTAGCCGCGGCGAAGGGCCCCGGCCCTCCCCTGCCGCTGTCTCTTATACACATCTG
>NZ_JBPGXM010000211.1:0-3899 GCF_056755495.1 Leifsonia sp. KNZ12-8B | reverse complement strand
GGGGGGGGCGCCCCCCCCCCCCCCCCCCCCCCCGGCCGGACCCAGCGAAGGAGAACCATGTCGACGACGACGACCCTCCCGCCGCGCACGGCCGACGCCGCGCCGGCCGCCCCGCCCAAGCGCCGCCGCCGCCCCAAGGGCTGGTGGCTGCCGCTCGTACTGCTCGCACCGGCCATCGTGTTCGAGCTGCTCATCCACGTCATCCCGATGCTGACCGGCATCTGGATCAGCTTCCTCCAGCTCACCAAGTTCTACATCGCCAACTGGGGCGCCGCGCCCTTCGTCGGGTTGAAGAACTACACGGTCGCGCTCGACGTCAACACCTCGATCGGCGCCGGGCTGTTCCGCTCGTTCTTCGTCACCGTCGGCTTCACGATCCTCGTGGTCGGTCTCTCCTGGGTGCTCGGGATGGCCGCAGCCGTCGCGCTGCAGGGGAAGTTCAGGGGCCGAGGATTCTTCCGCACCCTGTTCCTCGTGCCGTACGCGCTGCCGCTCTACGCCGGCATCATCACCTGGAAGTTCATGTTCCAGAAGGACACCGGCGCGATCAACCACTTCTTCTTCGACAACCTCGGGTTCGGCGACAACAAGCCGTTCTGGCTGATCGGCGACAACGCCTTCTGGGCGATCGTGATCGTGGCCATCTGGCGGCTGTGGCCGTTCGCCTTCCTGATGCTGATGGCGGGCCTCCAGTCGATCCCAGACGAGGTGTACGAGGCGTCGGCGGTCGACGGCGCCCGGCCGTTCCGGCAGTGGCGGGCCATCACCCTCCCGATGCTGCGGCCGGTGAACGCGGTGCTGCTGCTGGTGATGTTCCTGTGGACGTTCAACGACTTCAACACGCCATTCGTGCTGTTCGGCAACGCGCAGCCGGCGGCGGGCGACCTCATCTCGTTCCACATCTACAACGCGTCGTTCCTGACCTGGAACTTCGGCTCGGGCTCCGCGATGAGCGTGCTCCTGCTGCTGTTCCTGCTGCTCGTCAGCGGCATCTACCTGCTCGTCGTCAACCGGAGGAGCCGCAATGCGTGAGACCACCTCGTCCCACATCTTCCGCTGGGTCGTCATCGTGTTCCTGACGATCTTCACGGTCGTGCCGCTCTACGTGATGGTGACCTCGTCGCTGAAGCCGCTGGCCGACGTGCAGGGCGCCTTCCAGTGGTGGCCGACCAACCTGACCATCCAGCCGTTCATCGACATGTGGTCGACGGTCCCGCTGGCGTCGTACTTCGTGAACAGCGTGATCGTCGCGTCGGCGGCCACCATCCTGAGCGTGATCATCGCGATCTTCGCCGCGTACGCGGTGTCGCGGTACCGCTTCAAGGGACGGACCGTGTTCACGACGACGGTGCTGTCGACGCAGATGTTCCCCGGCGTGCTGTTCCTGCTGCCGCTGTTCCTCATCTTCGTGAACATCAACCAGGCGGTCGGCATCCAGCTGGTCGGCACCCGGTGGGGGCTCGTGATCACCTACCTCACCTTCTCGCTGCCGTTCGCGATCTGGATGCTCGCCGGGTACTTCGACGGCATCCCGCGCGACCTCGACGAGGCCGCCAAGGTGGACGGCTCCGGTCCGATGGGAGCGCTGTGGCACGTCGTGCTCCCGGCCGCCAAGCCCGGTCTGATCGCCGTCGCGATCTACTCGTTCATGACCAGCTGGGGGGAGGTGCTGTTCGCGTCGGTGATGACGACCGACGAGAACCGGACCCTCGCGGTCGGGCTGCAGCTGTACTCCACCCAGACGAATGTGTACTGGAACCAGATCATGGCGGCCTCTCTCGTGGTCTCCATCCCGATCGTCATCGCGTTCCTCCTGCTGCAGCGCAGCTTCGTCGCCGGGCTGACCGCGGGAGCCGTCAAGTGAGCGGGAGCCGCGATCGGGTCGACCGGCCGTCGCCCGTGCTGGCGGTCGACGGCGAGTCGGCGATCTGGCTCGGCGCCAACTTCTGGTCGCGCACCGGCGGTCCGCTGATGTGGACGCGGTACGACCCGGCGGTGGTGCGGGAGGAGCTGCGCGTGCTCGCCGAGCACGGCCTCACCATGACGCGCTCGTTCTTCTACTGGCCGGACTTCCAGCCCACGCCGGACACGCTCGACGAGCAGTGCGTGGCGAACTTCGCCGACTTCCTCGACGCGCACATCGAGACGGGGATGACGACCGTGCCGACCTTCCTCGTCGGCCACATGTCGGGCGAGAACTGGGACCCGGTGTGGCGGGAGGGGCGCGACCTCTACCGCGACGTGTGGTTCGTCGGGCGGCAGGCCTGGTACGTGCGCGAGCTCACCAGGCGGTTCGCCGCGCATCCCGCGGTCGCCGGCTGGCTGCTCACCAACGAGGTGCCCATCTACGGCGGGGAGGCGCCGCGGCCCATCGTCGCGGCCTGGGCCTCCCTGCTGGTCGACGCCGTGCGGGCGGGCGGCGGCACCCAGCCGGTCGCGGTCGGGGACGGCGCCTGGGGGATCGAGACCACCGGGCACGACAACGGGTTCTCGGTCGGCGACCTCGCCGCGTTCACCGACTTCGTCGGGCCGCACGTCTACCGGATGGAGACCGACCAGGTGCGGCAGCACCTCAAGGCGGCGTACATCGCCGAGCTGTGCGCCACCGGTCCGCTCACGGGCGGGCCGGGCCTGCCGGTGATCATGGAGGAGTTCGGGCTCACCAGCGACTTCGTGTCGGAGGAGGGCGCCGCCTCCTACTACCGGCAACTGCTCTACAACACGCTGCTCGCCGGGGCGACCGGGTGGATCGCGTGGAACAACACCGACTACGACGACCTCGTCGCGCAGCGGCCGTACTCGCACCATCCGTTCGAGCTGCACTTCGGGATCACCGACCGCACCGGGGCGCCCAAGCCGCCGCTGCGCGAGCTGGCGCGATTCGCCGCGGACCTCGCGGCGATCGAGCTCGCGTCCGCGCGCCGCGCGCCGGTGGACGCCGCGATCGTCGTGCCGTCGCACCTCGCCGCGGACTACCCGTTCACGAACGAGGACGAGCGCGCCCACATCGTGGCGACGGGGGAGCAGGCGTACGTCGCCGCGCACGAGGCGCACCTGCCCGTCGCGGTGGTGCGCGAGCGCGAGGACGGCGGCCTGCCCACCGGGTACGGGCTGTACCTCCTGCCGTCGGTCAAGCAGCTGTGCGGGCCCTCGTGGTACCAGCTGGAGGAGCTCGCGCGCGGCGGTGCGACCGTGTACGCCTCGTATGCGCACGGCACGAGCGGCGTGCAGCGCGGGCCGTGGTGGGCGAACACCGAGGCGCTGTTCGGCGTACGGCCCGCCAGCGCGTACGGCCTCGCCGAGCCGGTCGAGGACGACGTCGTGACGCTGCGGTTCGTGGAGGACTTCGGGACGATCGCGGCGGGCGAGACCCTGACCGTGCGAGCCGCGGGCAACGAGAACGCGCGCACGTACCTCCCGGTGACCGTGACCTCGGGCCGCGTCGTGGCGGAGGATGCGGCCGGGCGGCCGGCGATCGTGGTCGCCGAGCACGGGGCCGGGCAGGCCGTGCTGTGCACGTATCCGCTGGAGACGTTCGCGGCGGGACGGCCGCGGGTGAACCCGGAGGAGACCTGGCGGCTGTACGACGCGCTCGCCGCCGTCGCGGACGCCGAGCGCGACGTGCTGCTCGACGATCCGCTCGTGTTCGCGGATTCGCTGCTGACCGGCGACGGCCGCCGGGTCGTGGTGTTCGTGTCGCAGCATCCCGAGGCCGTGAGCGTGCGGCCGGAGGTGGCGGGCGGGGAGCTGCGCGGGCTCGACGGCGCCGCCGCGCCGGACGTGGAGCTGGAGCCGTACGGGGTCGCCCTCCGCGTCCTCGCCCTGGACTAGCGCCGCGCGCCGCGCACCTTCCGCCTCCCGCCTCCCGCCTCCCGTACCCCTGTCTCTTATACACATCT
>NZ_JBPGXM010000210.1:0-3988 GCF_056755495.1 Leifsonia sp. KNZ12-8B | reverse complement strand
ACCCCCTCCCGAATCCGGAGCCATGCCCGCCGCCCTCACCGCCCTCGCCGTCGCCGCGCTCGCGCTGCTCGCGGAGGGCTCGTCGCATCCCTATGAGATGTTCCAGACCCTCCTGCGCCGGTCGGAGGATCGCGTGGTCAAGGTGCGGCCCGGCTCGCTTTACCACACAGTCGGCCGGCTGGAGGCCCAGGGCCTCGTCCGGGCGACCGGGACCGAGCGCGAAGGCAACCGGCCCGAGCGCACGACCTACGAGATCACCGACGCGGGCACCGCCGCGCTCGGCGAGCGCATCGCCGAGATCATCGCGACCCCCGTCAACGAGTACCCCGAGTTCCCGCTCGGGCTGGGCGAGGCGCACAACCTCCCCCTCGACATCGTGATCGACCTGCTGACGCGACGCGTCGCGCTGATCCGCGAGGACATCGCGACGCTCGATCACAGCATCCGCACCGTGCAGGCGAAGGGCCTGCCCGGCAAGTACTGGCTCGACGTGCGCTACCAGCGCGCGCTCGCCCAGGCCGACGCCGACTGGCTCGACGGCCTGATCAACGACCTCCGGACGGGCGTACTGTCCTGGACCGACGAGAAACACTGAGAGAAGACCTCATGGAACGCGAGCTCAAGCCCTGGCCCGCCCTCTGGGCGCTGGTCATCGGCTTCTTCATGATCCTGATCGACACCACCATCGTGTCGGTCGCCAACCCCTCCATCATGGAGGGCCTCAAGCTCGGCACCGACTACAACGCGGTCATCTGGGTCACCAGCGCGTACCTGCTGTCGTACGCCGTGCCGCTGCTGATCACCGGCCGGCTCGGCGACCGCTTCGGACCCAAGAACATCTACCTGATCGGCCTCGTGATCTTCACGCTCGCCTCCGCATGGTGCGGGTTCTCTGGCGTCCTGCCGGGAGGCGGCATCGGGATGCTGATCACGGCGCGCGTCGTGCAGGGCCTCGGCGCCGCGCTCATGACGCCGCAGACCATGGCCGTCATCACCCGCATCTTCCCGCCGGACCGCCGTGGCGCCGCCATGGGCCTCTGGGGAGCGGTCGCGGGTGTCGCGACGCTCGTCGGCCCGCTTCTCGGCGGCATCCTCGTCGACAGCCTCGGCTGGGAGTGGATCTTCTTCATCAACGTGCCCGTCGGCGTCGTCGCGTTCGTGCTCGCGATGCGGCTGGTGCCGAAGCTGCCGACGCACACGCACGCGTTCGACATCCTGGGCGTGATCCTCTCGGCGGTCGGCATGTTCCTGCTGGTGTTCGGGATCCAGGAGGGCAACACGTTCGACTGGAGCGCCGGCGTCTGGACGATGATCGTCGCCGGTGTGCTCGTGCTGATCGCGTTCGTGGTCTGGCAGGCGGTCAACAAGAAGGAGCCGCTGCTCCCGCTCGCGCTGTTCCGCGACCGCAACTTCTCGCTCTCGAACGGCGCGATCACCACGGTCGGCTTCGCCGTGACCTGCATGTCGCTGCCGCTGGTGTTCTACTTCCAGACCGTCCGCGGCCTCACCCCGACGCAGTCGGCGCTGATGCTCGCGCCGACCGCCATCCTCTCGGGCGTGCTCGCGCCGCTGGTCGGCCGGATCATCGACAAGGTGAACCCGCGCTACATCGCGACGCCGGGCCTCCTGCTGTTCGCGACCGCACTGTTCCTCTACTCGCGGATGCTCTCCCCGGACATCTCGATCTGGTGGCTGCTCCTCCCGAGCGCCCTGATGGGCATCGCGATGTCGGGCGTCTGGGGCCCGATCTCCACGACGGCGACCCGCAACCTGCCGATGAACCAGGCGGGAGCCGGGTCGGGCGTCTTCAACACGACGCGCCAGATCGGCGCGGTGCTGGGCTCCGCCTCCATCGCCGCCCTCATCGAGGGACGCCTGGCCGTCGACCTGCCGAGTGGAGGCGGCGCCAACGCCAACGAGGCCTCCGCCGGCACCGAGCTGCCCGAGTTCCTGCACGCGGGCTTCACGCAGGCGATGGCGGAGTCGCTGCTGCTGCCGGCCGCGGTCGCGCTCATCGGCGCGATCATCGTCGCCTTCTGGGCGCGGCCGAAGCCGCCGGCGTGGGGGCCCCGCGCAGCCGGTGGCCAGGAGGCCGCCGCTCAGGGTGCGGGTGGTGCGACGCACGGCGCCCACGCGGCTCCGGTGCCCGCGGACGTGGTCGCGCACGGTGCCCACGCGGCGGATGTCCCGCCCGCCACCGACGTCCCGCGGGGCGAGGAGCCGCCGCACGGCGTCCACGCCGCTCCCGTCACCGACTGACGACTCGCGTCGCGAAGCCCTCCCGCCGACCCGGCGGGAGGGCTTCGTCATCGCAGCGGTCTGCCGATCAGCGGCCGGCCATCAGCGCAGGATGCCGTCGAGCATCGCATCGAGGTACGCCCGGCCGTGCTCCGGCCGCAGGCGCGCCGCGTAGCCCAGGCCGCAGGCCAGGATCATGAGGTCGGTCGCGTCGAGACCGGGTCGCAGCCCGGACGACGCCCGGTGGACCAGTGTGGCGAACGCATCCATGAGCTCGCCGCGCAGTGCGACGGTCTCGGGCCGCGACGGCGAGGAGCCGACCGTGGCCTCCGCGAAGTACGGGTCCTCGGCGTAGGCGTCGAGGGCGTCCGACAGGAAGCGGCGGAAGGCGGCCACCGCGTCGGCGTCCTCCGCCGCCGCGCGCGCAGCATCCGTGAGCTCCACGAACCGCCACTCCACGAGCCCCTCGGCCAGCGCCTCCGGCGTGCCGAAGTGGCGGTAGACCGTCCCCACCCCGACCTCCGCGGCGCGGGCGACGGCGTTGAGCTGCAGGGGCTCCCCGGCGGCGGCGAGGACACGTGCGGCCGTGAGGATGCGCTCGCGGTTGCGGAGCGCGTCGCGCCGGAGGGTGGTCACGGCGACGAGCTTAGCGGATGATCCATCGAAATGGATAGAAAATCCGCTTGTGCTATCGTCGTCGCCATGACCCGCGAGACCCTGCTCATCGGCGACCGCCGCCGCTCGTACCTCCACGTCGCGCCCTCCACGCCCGACCCGGGAGCGCCGCTGCTCGTCGCCCTGCACGGCACCACCCAGACCGGCGCGACCATGCGCCGCTTCAGCGGACGCACCCTCGACGCCCTGGCTGAGCGGATCGGCGCCGACCTCGTCTACCTCGACGGCCACCGCCGCGCCTGGAACGACGCCCGCCTGATTCCGGCCTCGGCCGCTCAGCGACAGGATGTCGACGATGTCGGCTTCGTCCGTGCGGTCGTCGAGCGGTTCGGCCGTCCGGCGATCGCGGTCGGATACTCCAACGGCGGCCAGCTGATCCACCGCATCCTGCGCGAGGCGCCCGGTCTGCTCGCCGGGGCGGTCGTCGTCGCCGCCGGGCTGCCGGTGGAGGAGGACTTCGCCCTCGCGGACGTCGCCCCCGACCGCGTTCCGCTGCTGATCGTCCATGGGACCGCGGATCCGGTGGTCCCCTACGACGGGGGCGCGACGCGGCTGCTCGGGCGCACCAGAGGGACGGTCCGCGGCGCGCTCGCCACGGCACAGGCGTACGCCGGCGACGGCGTCGAACCGACGGGCGGTCCGGCCGACGGCGGATCCGGCGGGGAGGCCGGGGTCACCCGCACCGACTGGCCCGGCGTGCGCCTGGTGACCCAGCACGGCACGGGGCACGTCATCCCGAACCGGGTCACCCGTCCGACGCCGCGCTTCGTCGGTCCGTCCCACGCGGATCTCGACCTCGGCGAGGAGGTCGGGGCGTACTTCGGACTGGCGACCCGGGCCCGCCCAGTCGTGACATGATGTCGCTCCTCGCGCCGAGTGGTGACATCAGGTCACGACTCGCGGCCGGGGGGGGGGGGGCCGGGCCGCGCCGGGGGGGGGGGGGGGGGGGGGCCCCGGCCCCCCGGGGGCGGGGGGCGGCCCGCGCCCCCCCCCCCGCCCCGGGCGGGCCCCCCCCCCCCCGCCCCCGCGGGGGGGGGCACGCCGCCGTCGACGCCGGTGTCGATCACGGCGACCT
>NZ_JBPGXM010000209.1:0-4044 GCF_056755495.1 Leifsonia sp. KNZ12-8B | reverse complement strand
GCCGGATGTCACCCCGGATCGCGGGGCAGGTGGGGGTCCGCGCTCGAAGCCGCTCGAGCGGCCGGGGCACGCGGCTGGTCGCCGCCGCGGTCGCCGCCATCGTGTGCTGCCTCGTCGGCGCAGCCGCCCTCCTGAGCGGCCAGGCCGCACCGGCCCAGGCGGTGTCGGCCCAGGCCACGCCGGCCCAGGCCGCGCCCGCCCTCACGCCCGCCGGCGTCGACGACTTCACCTTCGCGAGCTTCGACGGCGACTACCGGCTCGGCCGGGATGCGGAGGGGCACTCGACGCTCACCACCGTCGAGACGCTCGTCGCGCGCTTCCCCGAGACGGACCAGAACCACGGCATCCGGCGGCAGCTCGTCGAGGACTACGACTGCCACCCCACCGGCCTGGAGGTCGTGTCCGTCACCGATGAGGACGGCACCCCACGGCCGTACACCAGCGACTCCGACGACGGCATCCTCTCGCTCACGATCGCCGCGAAGGACTTCGTCCACGGCGACCAGACGTACGTCATCACGTACCGGCAGACGAACGTCACGCGCTACTTCGCCGACACCGACGACGACGAGTTCTACTGGGACGTCAACGGCACCGCGTGGGCCCAGCCCTTCGACCGTGTGACGGCGGACGTGCACCTCGGCACCGGACTGGCCGAGGCGCTGCAGGGCACCGCGTCCGCCTACCGCGGCGCCAGCGGCTCCACCGAGCCGGCGGACGTTGAGCGCACCGACGACGGGTTCCGCTTCCGGGCCGACCAGCTCGGTCCGGGCGAGAACCTGACGTTCGCGGTCGGCTTCGCGCCGGGCACGTTCACCCCGCGCGCCGACGGGCTGTTCGACACCGCGTGGGGCTTCGTCGCCGTCGCCGGCCTCGTGCTCGCCCTGCTTGCGGCGGTCGGAGCGATCGTCGTCCGCGTCCGCCTCCTGCGCGATGCCCCCGGTCGCGGCACGATCATCCCGGAGTACGTGCCGCCAGCGGAGGGACTGCTGCTCGCCGCCGACGTGGCAGGCCGCACCAGCAAGGCGGTCGCCGCGCAGACGCTCGATCTCGCGGTCTCGGGCCGGGTGCGCGTGCTGGAGAGCACGGGAATGTTCGGCCGCCGGTCCTACACGCTCGAGCTCGTCTCGACGGAGGCGTCCGGCCGGCAGGCGCTCCGCGAACCGCACCCGACGGCCGACGAGCTGCGGTTCCTGCGAGCGCTGTTCGGCGATGAGCTCCTCCCGGGATCGACGCTGGAGCTCGGCTCATCGAACACGCGCGTCGCACGATCCGTCTCGGCGGTGCTCAAGGGCGTGCACAAGGACGCCACCCGCCTCGGCTACCGCACCTCCGGTCCGCGCGGGCCGATCCTGGCGGTGATCCTCGCGGCCCTGGGCGGCCCGGCGCTCGCGGCCGTCGGGTCGGTGCTGTGCCTCCTCGGGGTCTACGGAGGAGCCGTGCCGATCCTGATCCTGATCGGCTCCATCCTGCTCTCCGCCGCGGCCGCCGTCCTGGTTGCGCACTCGCCCCTGACCAGTACAGGCACGGCACTGCGCGAGTACATGGACGGTCTGCGGATGTACGTGGAGCTCGCCGAGGCCGACCGCATCCGCTACCTCCAGTCGCCGCAGGGGGCCGAGCGCGTCCCGGTCGCCGTGGACGACGCCCGCGAGATGCTGCACCTCACCGAACGCCTGCTGCCCTGGGCCGTGCTGTTCGGCGAGGAGAAGAAGTGGCTGGCCGAGCTCGGACGCTTCTACGAGGAGACCGGGCAGACGCCGACCTGGTACTCCGGCCAGACCGCCTTCAACGCCGCCGTCCTCTCGCAGGTGGTGCGCGGAGTCTCCTCCAGCACGACCATGACGAGCAGCTCATCCACCGGCGGCACCGGAGGCAGCGGCTCCTCGGGCGGCGGTGGCGGCGGAGGCGGAGGAGGCGGGGTCTAGGGCCTTCCCCTCACGGCAGCACGATGTCGAATCCCGGGTCGCCCGGGTCCAGCACGCCGGTCAGCTCGGCCAGCACGCTCGCATCCCCGTCGATCGTGAGACCGTCCTGGCTCGTGTCTCCGCCGATCAGCGCCAGGAACCGGGGCTTGTCGAGGGTGAGGTGCAGCTGCGCGGTCCCGTCCGGCTCCTTCTCCACGGAGATGAGCACGCCGTTGCGCAGCGTGAGGTGGAAGCTGCGGCCCAGGTCGGCGAACGTGAGGTCGAGCGAGAGGTCGAGACCCCACGCCTTCGGGCCGTCCACCGTGATGGCGATCGCGTCGAAGAGCTGCTCCGGCGACAGCTGGGCGAGGATCGCGTGCGCCTTCGCGGAGATCGGCGTGCCGAAGTTCCCGTCGCGCAGCTCCGTCGCGCCCGAGAGGAAGAAGTTGCGCCAGGTGCCGTTCTCGGCGCCGTAGGCGAGCTGCTCCAGCGTGTCGGCGTAGAGCGCCTTCGCCGCGGTGTTCTCCGGCTCGGCGAAGACGGCATGGTCGAGGAGGGTCGCCGCCCAACGGAAGTCGCCGTCGTCGTAGGCCTGCTGCGCCAGCTCGACCACCCGGGCGACCCCGCCGATGGCGGCGACGTACCGCTCCGCGAGCGGCTTCGGCGGGTGCGGCCAGAGCCGCGCCGGATTGCCGTCGAACCAGCCCATGTACCGCTGGTAGATCGCCTTGACGTTGTGCGAGACCGAGCCGTAGTAGCCGTGAGTGCTCCAGCTCGCCTCCAGCGCGGGCGGCAACTCGATGGCCTCGGCGATCTCCGCCCCGGTGAGGCCGCGGTTCAGCAGCCGCAGCGTCTGATCGTGCAGGTAGCCGTAGAGGTCGCGCTGCACCGCGAGGAATGCCCTGACCTCCGCGTTGCCCCAGGTCGGCCAGTGGTGGGAGGCGAACACCACCTCCGTGTCGTCGCCGAAGCGCTCGATCGCCTCGGTGAGGTACTGCGACCACACGTGCGGGTCGCGCACGACGGCGCCGCGCAGCGTGAGCAGGTTGTGCAGGGTGTGCGTGGCGTTCTCCGCCATGCACAGCGCGCGATACCGCGGGAGGTGGAAGTGCATCTCGGACGGCGCCTCGGTCCCCGGCGCCATCTGGAACTCGAACTCGACGCCGTCGAAGGTGTGCCGCTCGCCGGTGGTCGTGACCTCGAGCGTCGGCACGACGATCCCCGGCGTCCCGGTGGAGGTGGTCTGCCCGAGTCCGGCCCCCACCTGTCCCTGCGGCCCGGGAGTCAGCGCCGCCCCGTACATGTAGCTGGAGCGCCGGGACATGGCGGTGCCCGCGTAGACGTTCTCCGAGATCGCGTGCCCGAGGAACCCTTCGGGGGCGACGATCTGCACCGTCCCGGCCTCGACCTCCTCGGGCGTGACGATGCCGAGCACGCCGCCGAAGTGGTCGATATGGCTGTGCGAGAAGATGACGGCGACGATGGGCCGGTCACCACGATGCCGCCGGTAGAGCGCCATCGCGGCAGCCGCCGTCTCCCGGGAGATCAGCGGGTCGATCACGATCACCCCGCGGTCGCCCTCGATGACGGACATCACCGACAGGTCGAAGCCGCGCACCTGGTAGATGCCGTCCACCACCTCGAACAGGCCGTGCTTCGCGACGAGCCTGCTCTGCCGCCAGAGGCTCGGATTCACGGTGGCGGGCGCCTGGTCGCCGGTGAGGAAGTCGTACCGGGAGAGGTCCCACACGGGCGCACCGGACGCATCCCGGATGACCGGATCATCCAGCGTGCCGATGAACCCCCGATCGGCGGCGTCGAAGTCGGCCGTGTCGCCGAACGGGAGGGTGCGCCCCGCCTCCGCATTGGCCGCCGCGACGGAGGCCGCCGGTTCGTTCTGCTGCATGGGAGCCTCCTCGATCGGTCGCGCGGGGGCGTCATCGGTCGCCCCGGAGCGCGCGCGGCCATGCTATTGACGGCACGGGGGTGCGTCTAGAGCGGGGAATCAGCGGCGACCGCCCCTCCCCACCCCGCCATCCCGCGCAGTATCCTGCCGCCGATCCGGAGGGGGACGCACATGGCCGAACTGATGGTGGACTACATCACCTCGCTCGACGGGTTCGGGTCGGCGGAGGGG
>NZ_JBPGXM010000208.1:0-4185 GCF_056755495.1 Leifsonia sp. KNZ12-8B | reverse complement strand
GAGGGGGAGTGATCGGGTGCGGAGAGCAGAAGGCCGGGGCCCGCTACCGCCCCGGCGGGGTCAGTGCGGCGACGGCGGCCGCGTCGAGCGCACGCGCAGGGGCCTGCCGCAGCAGCAGGGTCAGCTGCGCCGCGGTCTCCAGCTCCTCGACGAGGTCGATCGCCGCCTCCAGGGTGGGGGCGGCGACGATCGGCCCGTGGTTCGCGAGCAGCAGGGCGGCGTGACCGGCGGCGCGCTGGGCGACGCCCTGTGCGAGGTCCGCGCTGCCGGGAGGCGCATACGGGACGAGCGGCACGTCGCCCAGGCGCATCACCCGGTACGGGGTGAGCGGCGGCAGCTGCGCGTTCCCGTGCTCGTCCGGCGGCAGGCACGCGATCGCGGTGGCGTGCGGCGAGTGGAGGTGGACGACCGCCGTCGCGCCGGAGTGCGCCGCGTACATGGCGGCGTGCAGCGGCAGCTCCTTCGTGGGCCGGGGCGATCCCTCCCGGTCGGAGGGCGTCACGGCCAGCTGCTCGGCGGTCACCGCCCGCAGCGACGACCCGGTCGGCGTCGCGACGATGCGCGAGCCGACGCGGACGCTGACGTTGCCCGAGCTGCCGGGCGACAGGCCGGCGCCGGAGAGGTGGCGGCAGGCGCGGATGATCGCATCCCGAGCCTCCTGCTCGTTCAGGCCGGTCACGGTGCCACCTCCCACGCGTCGGTGAAGAGGCCGGGGCCGCCGAAGTTGCCGGACTTGAGCAGGAGGGCGATGGTGCGCTCGGTGGTGGCGGTGGCGGTGGCGGGCGCGGCGACGCTGCGTGCCACGGCCCACGGCACCCCCGGCGCCGCCTGCTCGCCGATCAGCAGCCGCCGCACACCGAGCCGGGCGGCAACAGCGCCCGACGTCTCGCCTCCCGCCACCAGCAGGTGGCTGTAGCCGAGCTGGTGCACCGCGAAGGCGGCGAGCTCCGCGAGGGCGTCCTCGACCAGCGCTGCGGCCCGCTCGGCGCCGAGCTCCTCCTGGGCTCGCGCGACCTCCGGCGAGCTGCCGACGAGCACGGGCGCACGGTGGTCGGGTCGAGCGGCGAGGGTGTCGCGGAGGCGGTCGAGCGCCCGGTCGTCGGCGGCCAGCGCCAGCGGGTCGAGCGTGTGCCGCTCGCCCGCGAACGCCGCGGTCTGCCGCCGGGTCGCGGCCGAGGCGCTCCCGGCGAGGATGAGGCGGCCGGTCACCGGAACCTTCGGCAGGGCGGTGCCCGAGCGCTCGCTACCGCGCGCCGCGACCTCCGCCCGCGCGAGGGCCGTGGCGACGCCCGCGCCTCCGCCTGCCACGACGGGCCGGGGTGAGTCGAGGATCGCCGCGGCGATGACGTCGAGGTCGGCCTCGGTCAGCGCGTCGACGAGCGTGTGCCCGCGACCGATCGCCGAGGCGACCGCCTGCGGTCCTCGCTGCACGGCCTCCCACTGCACGAGCGACACCGGCGCGGGCGTCTGCGGGGCGAGCAGCCGCACCACCGACGAGTCGCGCATCGGCGTCAGCGGGTGATCGCGCAGGGGCGACTCCGCCAGGGGGACGCCGTCGGCGAAGAGGATGCCCTCATACTGCGTACGCCGCGCGCCGGGCGTGGCCGGGGTCCCGACCGTGCCGTCCGCGCCGGCGAGTCCGACCAGCCCGTCCGCGATGGGGCCGATGTTGCCGGCGGGGGTGGAGTCGAAGGTCGAGCAGTACTTCTGGTACAGCAGGGAGGCTCCCGCCTCCAGCAGCAGCCGCCCCGCGGCGGTCGCCTCGGCGACGGCCTGCGCCACCGGCGCCGTGCGCACCTTGAGCGCGACGACCGCGCAGGCCGACTCGCCGTCCTCCGCCGCGAACACCCCCTCCGCTCCGCCGCCATCGCTTCCGGAGTTCTGCACGCCGGCCGTCGGCGTGTCGCGGGCAGAAGTCCGGAAGAGATCGCGGGAGGGGAGAGCGGCCGGCAGCAGCACCGTCGCGGGGAGGCCGGCCTCCGCCACCCGTCCCGCGAGGTCGCAGGCGCCGGTGACGTCGTCGGCGACGGCACCGAGGCGCATCACGAGACGCCTTCCTCCGCGAGCGCCGGGGCCACGACGAGGGGCGCACCCGCGTCGAGCAGGGCCTGCACGTCGTCGGGGTCGGCGCCGGCGTCGGTCAGCACGGTGTCGACCAGGTCGAGGCCGCCGACGCGGATCGGGGCGCGCGCCCCGAGCTTCGAGTGGTCGACGAGCAGGATGGTCGTGCGGGCGACCCGCGCCAGCTCCTGCTTGAGCTCCGCGTCGAGCGCGCTCGCGACCAGGATGCCCGAGCGGTCGAGCGCCGTCGCGGACAGCACCGCGACATCCACCGCGTAGTCGCCGATGGACCGGCGCGCCGCGGCCCCGGCGAAGCTGCGCGTCTCGGGCCGGTAGACCCCGCCGATCGCGACGAGTTCGATGTCGGTGCGCTCGATGGCCGACTGGATGACCGGGGCGGAGTGGCTGATGACCGTGGTCCCCGGCCGCACCATCCCGGCGAGCGGCGCGACCGTCGTGCCCGCGTCGAGGGCGACGGTCTCGGCGCCCTCGAGCATCGCCAGGCAGGCGGCGGCGATGGCGCGCTTCTCGGCGCTGCCGGTGCCCGCGCGCTCGTCGAACGGGCGGCCGTGACCGAGCCCGGGGAGGCTCGCGCCGCCGATGACCCGCCGGGCGAGGCCCTCCGCCTCGAGCTGGCGGAGGTCGCGGCGGATCGTCATCTCCGATACGCCGAGCTCGTCCGCGACGCGCGACGACGACACGTAGCCCTCGGCGGCGAGCCGGCGGAGCAGCTCATCGCGGCGGGCGGGGGCGTCGGTGTAGCGCACGGCACCCATCCAATCGGCTTCTCGAAGCGCTTGTCAATCTTCTAACAAATCTTGACGCGAATGTTCGAGAGTGAACAGAATGAGGGACGTGACCTCCGCCTCCCCCGCTGCCATCGGCGTGGACGTCGGCACGACCAACACCAAGGTCGTGCTCGCGTCCGCCCCGCCGGGCGGGGAGGTCGTCGCAGAGCGGGTGGTCAGCCTTCCGACCCCCTCCTCGGGCGCCCGGCTGCAGGAGGCCGTGCTCGCCGCGATCGCGGAGGTCGCCGCCGACGCGCCTCCCGTCGCCGCCATCGGCGTCGCCTCGATGGCCGAGACCGGCGCGCTGACGACCCCCGACGGATCCCCGCTCGGCGACCTGCTGCGCTGGACAGACGGGCGCGCCGCCGGACACGCGGAGGCCGCCGCCTCCCTCGTCGCCCGGGCTGGAGCCGCCGAGCTCTATGCGGCCACCGGCGTCCCCGTGCCGGCGAAGTCGCCGCTCGTGCACTGGCTGCGGCTGCACGGCAGCGGCGACCCGCGGGTCGGGCGCGCGCACTGGGCGGGCGCCGCCGACCTGGTGGTCGCCGCGCTGACCGGTGAGGCCGTCACCGACCACACGCTCGCCGCCCGCACGATGGCGTACCGGCTCGGCGAGCCCGCCGAGGCGTTCGACCCCGACCTCCTCGCGCTCGTCGGTCTGACGCCCGACCGCTTCCCGCGCGTCGCGCGACCGGGCGACGCGGCGGGCACGGTGCGCGCCGGTGCGCTGGGTGCGCTGGCGGGCGTCCCGGTCGTCGTCGCCGGACACGACCACGCCGTAGGTGCGTGGGCGGCGGGCGTGCGGCGGCCAGGGCAGGCCGCGGACTCCGTCGGGACGGCGGAGGCGCTGCTGCGCGTGGCCGACGGCGTCCCGCGGGAGGGCGCCCGTCGCCAGGGCATGAGCATCGCGCGCACGGTCGACGGCGCCCACGAGACCCTGCTGGCAGCGAACCCCGCCGCGGGAGCGTTCGTCGCCTGGGCCCTGGCCGAGCTGCTCACCGCTTCTCCTTCCCCTTCCCCTTCCGCGACTCGTGAGCTCATGTCGCAACTCGGCGCGCAGACCCGCACCGAGTCACGACTCGGCGGCGACCCGCTCGCCGAGCAGCAGCGCCAGGCGGAGGCCGTGGCCGCGTCCGGCGACCGGCTCACGGCCTTCGTCCTCCCGTACCTCCGCGGCCGGCAGTCGCCCGCGCCCGACCCGCGCGCGAGCGTCCGCAGCGTCGGCGGGCCCGCGACGCTCGCCGGCGTGCTCACCGGCCTCGCCCTCCAGCTCGCCTGGCTCGACGCCGCCCAGACCGCCCTCGTGGGCCCCCGCGCCCCCGCGCTCCGCGTGCTC
>NZ_JBPGXM010000207.1:0-4208 GCF_056755495.1 Leifsonia sp. KNZ12-8B | reverse complement strand
GCCACACCACGCGGGGCAGGCGGTCGGGGCCGGGCGGGCCGGACGCGATCCAGCCGCCGCCGAGGAGCGTCGCGGTGCGGTCGTCGGGGCGGCGCACCACGCTGAGCGCGAAGGAGGCGGCGGGCGCCGGCCGGAACGCGCGATACGTGTCGAACAGGTGACCGCCGAACAGCCCGCTGCCGGCGGCGAGCTCGGTGACCGCCGGGTCGCCGGACGTGAACTCGAGCGAGCCCGTCCCTCCCCCGTTCACGAACTCGAGGTCGGCCACGGCCCGGACGGCTGCGACCGCCTCCCCGCGCCGCGCGATCAGCTCCGCACCGGAGGCGCGCTGCACCCGGCGGAGGGTCGCCGCCCACGCCGGGCGTCCGGGCGGGGCGTCGCCCTGACCGGCGATCTGCGCCTCGTACGACATGATGCCGACCAGCCGGAAGCCGGGCCGGCGCACGATCCGCTCGGCCAGCTCCCGGATCGCGTCCGGGGTGTGCAGGGGCGACCGGTAGACGCCGACCCGGCCGAGCACGGGGGCGTCCCAGGAGGCGTCGAACTCGAGGCAGAGCCGGATCGGCTCGCGCTCCCCCGGCGCCGCGACCGCGTCGATGAGGTCGAGCTGCTCGATCGAGTCGACCATCAGCGTGACGCGGGCGGCAAGCTCGGGCGATCGCGCCAACCGTCCGATGGCGGCGCGGTCGGCGCTCGGGTAGCCGACGACGACGTCCTCGACCGGCGCGTGGCGTTCGTCGCCCTCAGCCAGCCAGAGCGCCTCGGGCAGCGTGTACGCGAGCACGCCGGCGTACCCGGGCAGCGCGAGCACGGCCTCCAGCACCGACCGCACCCGGACCGACTTGGAGGCGACCCGGATCGGCCTGCCCCCGGCGCGGCGCAGCATGTCGTGCGCGTTGTGCCGCAGTGCGGGGAGGTGGAGCACGCCGAGCGGCGGGTCCAGGTGCGCGGTCGCCGCGGTGAGCGACGGCCAGAACGTCTCCGGCGCGGTCCAGGTGCGCTCGGCCGGGGCGGGCCGCTCGTGCAGGTCGATGGTGGCGAGGTCGGTCACTAGCGCACCGCTTTCACTCGGGCGACCGCGAGAGCACCCGCGAACGCGAACAGTCCGGAGAGGACGAAGAGGCCTGTGAAGCCGCCCAGCGCGGCCACGATCCCGGCGCCGAAGAGCGGCGCCATGGCCTGCGGCACCGCCATCGCGATGTTCATGATGCCGAGATCCTTGCCGCGGCTCTCCGGGTCGGGAAGCACCTGGGTGGCGAGCGCCTGGTCGACGGAGAGGAAGCAGCCGTAGCCGAGGCCGAGCAGCGCCGCCGCCACGAGCGCCGCGGGCAGGACGGGCACGAACGCGAGCAGCAGCGCGGCGACCCCCTGCAGGGCGGAGGAGAGGAAGACGAACGCCTTGCGCCTCCCGAGCCGGTCGGACAGCCTCCCGAGCACCAGCGAGGCCACGATCACGAACACCATGTAGACGAGGATCAGGATGAGGAGGTCGTCGTCGGCGTTCTCGTCCTTCAGCCCGAACTCCAGGAAGTACAGCAGGAGGGAGGTGCCGAACGCGTTGCCGAGGTTGACCAGCACGCGGCTGAGCAGCGTCCAGCCGAAGTCGGGATGGCGGCGCGGGCTGATCCACAGCCCCTCGACGACCCCCCGCGCGGTCATCCGCTCGCGCAGCTCGACGGGCAGCACCGCGTCGGGGAGGAAGAGGAACGGCAGCACGAGCACGAGCAGGAGGACGGCCATCGCGGCGTACCCGAGCGCCGCGCCGACGAAGACGTAGGTGACGAGGGCGACGCCGAGGATGATCCCCACGGCCTGCGGGGCGCTGATCCAGCCGGAGACGAAGCCGCGCTGGCCGACCGGCACCTGGTCGCTGATGGTCGCGGTGAGCGCGGCGGTCAGCACGCAGAAGCCGATGAGGGCGAGCGACCAGAGGATGCCGATGCCGACGATCCCGGTCTGCATCCCGAGCAGGAGGAGCGACCCGGCGAACAGCAGCGCGCCGCCCGCGATCCACGGCCGCCTCCGGCCGAACCGGCTCGTGGTGCGGTCGGAGAGCGCGCCGGTGAGCGGGTAGGCCACGATCGCGCACACGCCCGAGATGCCCGAGACCACGCCGAACGCGACCACGTTGTCGATCCAGTACGAGGTGCCGAGCGTCGCCTGCACCTGATCGGGCAGCAGCTTCTGGATCGGCGCGAGCTGCGCCATCCACACGCCGAGCCAGGCGGTCGCGAAGGCGGCGATCCAGCGGCCGGGCACCCGGCGGACGGGCTCGGCGAAGACGGCGGGGGTGGCGGTGGTCTCGGTCATCGGGAGGCTCCTGCCTGGATGGGCGTCGCGGCCGGGAGCGGTTGCGCCAGCGCGGCCAGCGCCTCCACCGCGAACTCGATCGTCGCCGCGGCCGCCTCGTCGTCGCGCGTCACCAGCCACGCGATGGTCAGCCCGTCGGTGAGCGCGACGAGCGCGCGTGCCACCTCCGCAAGCGGCCGCCGCCATTCGGAGCCGGTCAGCCGGGCGGTCTCGGCGGCGGTCTGCTCGGCGAGCTCGAAGTAGCGGTCGTACTGGCGTCGGGCGAGCTCCGCCATCCCCGGTTCGCGCAGCGCCCACTGCGTGAGCTCGAACATCGCCTTCTCGCGTCCGGGGTCGGCGCGCACGCCGTCGAGGTAGTGGTGCAACCCGGCGCGGATCGCCGCGCGCAGGTCGCCGGGCGGAGGCTCGAAGGCGGGGGCGAGGTCGGATCGCTCCTGCGCGATCACGGCGCCGATCAGCTCGGTCATCAGCTCGTCGCGCGACGCGAAGACGTAGTGGAAGCTCGCCAGCGGCATGCCGGCCTCGGCGACGATGCGCCGCGTCGTGGCTGCGGCGACCCCGTCTCGCGCGACGACGCGCAGGGCGGCTTCTCTCAGGGCGGTGCGACGATCGGCGACGGGGATGCGCGTCATCGGTTCTCCTCCGGGTGTGCGCCTTCGCACAGGAAAGTGGGACGGCCGTCCCAGTTGTCAGTATGCCGTAAAAAGACGTGTCGGGTTTGACAGCGACCGCGAGCCGCCCGGGACAATGGTGTGGAATGCGGGGGAATCTGTCTGCGGTGTCTTCACCAGTCCGGCCACGTGGGGCGACCGGACTGGTCTCCGTCGTGCTGGCCGCAGCCGTCGCCGCCGTCCTGCTCGTCGCCCCCGGCCTGCTCGCACCTGGCCCCTCGGCGTCGGCCGCGACCGCGAGCGCCGTGGCGACCGCTCCGGCGTCGGAGGCCGCCGCGACCGCCGCCCCGGCGCCGTTCGCCACCGCTCCTCCCACGACGGACCGCCCCTCGGAGTCGACCCCGCCCTCCACCACGCCGCCGCCGACCGCGACTCCGCCCCAGCTCGATCCGCTGCCGACCGGCCTCGTCACCACCTTCCCCTTCCGCGTCTCCGGCAGCGGCAGCACGGGTGACACCATCGATGTCTCGGCCGGCGCGGGCTCGGTCTCTGGCGCGCGCTGCGCGGCGCCGGTCGCGAACGGCCGCTGGAGCTGTGCCCTCGCCGATCCGCCCGACGGCCCGAACGTCACGATCCGCGCCGAGTCCCGTGCCTCCGGTCTGGCCCAGACCGGACGCGTCGACGTGCTCTCGCCGCCCACGATCGCCTCGCAGAGCGGTGCGGCGACGGGAGGCGGCATCCGCGGGTCCGCCTACCCGCGCGCCACGGTCACGGTGACCGCAGAGACCGGAGCCAGCTGCACGTTCCCCGCCGACTCCACCGGTCAGTGGGGCTGCGTGCTCACGGGGAGGCTGCCCGACGGGCCGCACACCGTCACCGCCACGCAGGTCGCCGGCTTCTCGTCGGAGCGCTCGGCGAAGAGCGCGCCGTTCCGGATCGTCGTCGACACCGTCTCCCCCGCGGCGCCCCGCATCACGACACCGGCCGCCGGGACCCGGCTGAGCCCCGGCGAGTCGGTGGCCTTCGGCGGGGCGGGCGAGGAGGGCGACGCGGTCACCGTCTACGCCAGCACCCCCTCCGGCACCAGCATCGTCTGCACCGCCACGGTCGCCGGAGGCGCCTGGTCGTGCCCGGGCAGCCTCCCCGAGGGCGCGTACACCGTCTCGGCCCTGCAGCGCGACCGGGCCGGGAACGTGAGCGCCGGCAGCAACGGCGTGGCCGTGACCGTGGCGGCCCCGTCGTCGCCCTCTGCCACCCCGTCGCCGTCGCGGACGCCATCGCCGGCAC
>NZ_JBPGXM010000206.1:0-4215 GCF_056755495.1 Leifsonia sp. KNZ12-8B | reverse complement strand
ACCCCTGACCCCCGCCCGACCGCACCCGCCGAGTACGCGAAAAATCGCACGATAACCGCCGAGTACGCAGAGAATCCGCGTACTCGCGGGTTGGAGAAAGGACCACACGATGCAGGGAGCACGTCCCGTCCGCGCCGCGCGCGGCACCGCGCTGAGCGCGAAGAGCTGGCAGACCGAGGCGCCGCTGCGCATGCTGATGAACAACCTCGACCCCGAGGTCGCCGAGCGCCCCGACGACCTCGTCGTCTACGGCGGCACCGGCCGCGCCGCCCGCAGCTGGGAGGCGTTCGACGCCATCGTCGCCACCCTCCGCGACCTGGAGGCCGACGAGACCCTGCTGGTCCAGTCCGGCAAGCCCGTCGGCGTCTTCCGCACGCACGAGTGGGCGCCGCGCGTGCTGATCGCCAACTCCAACCTGGTCGGCGACTGGGCGACCTGGCCCGAGTTCCGCCGGCTGGAGGCGCAGGGCCTCACCATGTACGGCCAGATGACCGCCGGCTCGTGGATCTACATCGGCTCGCAGGGCATCCTGCAGGGCACGTACGAGACCTTCGGCGCGGTCGCCCGCAAGCGGTTCGGCGGCTCGCTCGCGGGCACCCTCACCCTCACCGGGGGCTGTGGAGGGATGGGCGGCGCCCAGCCGCTCGCGGTCACGATGAACGGCGGCGCGGTCCTCATCGTCGACGTCGACCGCGCGCGCCTCCAGCGCCGTGCCGACCACGGCTACCTCGACGAGCTGGCGCCCGACCTCGACACCGCCGTCGAGCGCGTCCTCGCCGCGAAGTCCGGGCGCAGCGCCCTCTCGGTCGGCGTCGTCGGCAACGCCGCCGAGGTCTTCCCCGAGCTGCTGCGCCGCGGCGTCCCGATCGACATCGTGACCGACCAGACCAGCGCGCACGACCCGCTCAGCTACCTCCCCGCCGGCTACGACGTCGAGACGTGGCACGAGCGCGCCGCCGCCGAACCCGAGCGGTTCACGGCCGACGCCCGCGCCTCGATGGCGGCCCAGGTGGAGGCGATGGTCGGCTTCCTCGACGCCGGCGCCGAGGTCTTCGACTACGGCAACTCGATCCGGGCGGAGGCGCAGCTCGGCGGCTACGACCGCGCGTTCGCCTTCCCCGGCTTCGTGCCCGCGTACATCCGTCCGCTGTTCGCGGAGGGCAAGGGCCCGTTCCGCTGGGCGGCGCTCTCCGGCGACCCGGCCGACATCGCCGTGACCGACCGTGCCGTGCTGGAGCTCTTCCCCGAGGACGAGCACCTGCGCCGCTGGATCACGCAGGCCGGCGAGAAGGTCCGGTTCGAGGGCCTCCCGGCGCGCATCTGCTGGCTCGGCTACAAGGAGCGGCACCTCGCCGGCCTGCGATTCAACGAGCTGGTCGCCAGCGGCGAGCTGTCCGCGCCGGTCGTCATCGGCCGCGACCACCTCGACTCCGGCTCGGTCGCGTCGCCGTACCGCGAAACCGAGGCGATGGCCGACGGCTCCGACGCCATCGCCGACTGGCCGCTGCTGAACGCCCTGCTCAACACGGCGTCCGGTGCGACCTGGGTATCACTCCACCACGGCGGAGGGGTCGGCATCGGCCGCAGCATCCACGCGGGCCAGGTCGTGGTCGCCGACGGCAGCGAGCTCGCCGCGCAGAAGATCGAGCGGGTGCTCGTCAACGACCCCGGCACGGGTGTGATGCGGCACGTGGATGCCGGGTACGAGCGGGCGGTTGAGGTCGCCGACGAGCGCGGGCTGCGCATCCCGATGCGGGAGGCGGCGGCGCGGGAAGCAGCGGCGCACGAGGCGGAGGCGAGGGAAGCCGCGCACGACGCAGCCGCGCCGGTGACCGGGGCCTGACATGGCGGCGACCCTCCTCACCGGCATCGCCGAGCTGACGACGTTCGACCCCGCGCACGATGGCCCGCTCGGGACCGTGCGCGACGCCGCCCTGCTCACCGTCGACGGCCGCGTCGAGTGGACGGGCCCGGCCTCCGCCGCCCCCGTCTCCGATGCGGACGTGGTGGAGGATGCGGCGGGCGCCGCGGTCATCCCGGGCTTCGTGGACAGCCACACCCATCTGGTGTTCGCGGGCGACCGCGCCGCCGAGTTCGAGGCGCGCATGGCCGGCCGGCCGTACTCGGCGGGCGGCATCCGGAGCACGGTCGCGGCCACGCGGGAGGCGACCGACGACGAGCTGCGCGCCCGCCTCGCCCGGTTCGCGACCGAGTTGCTCGCGCAGGGAACGACGACGTTCGAGATCAAGAGCGGCTACGGCCTGACGGTCGCCGACGAGGAGCGCCTGCTGCGGCTCGCGCGGGAGGTCACGGACGAGACGACGTTCCTCGGCGCCCACGTCGTGCCTCCCGAGTTCGCCGACGACCCCGACGCCTACGTGGACCTCGTCAGCGGCCCGATGCTCGACGCCTGCGCACCGCACGCCCGGTGGATCGACGTGTTCTGCGAGCGCGGCGCCTTCACCGTCGAGCAGTCCCGCCGCGTCCTGGAGGCGGGTGCGGCCCGCGGCCTGGGCGTGCGGGTACACGCGAGCCAGCTGGGGCCGGGCGCGGGCGTGGCGCTGGCCGTCGCTCTGGACGCGGCGAGCGTCGACCACTGCACCTTCCTGACCGACGACGACGTGCAGCTGCTCGCCGCGTCGGAGACCGTCGCGACCCTCCTGCCCGGCGTCGAGTTCTCGACCAGGCAGCCGTACCCGGACGCGCGCCGGCTGATCGACGCCGGGGCGACGGTGGCGCTGGCGAGCGACTGCAACCCGGGCTCGTCCTTCACGTCGTCCATGGCCTTCTGCATCGCGGTCGCCGTGCGCGACATGGGCATGACCGTGGCGGAGGCGCTGCGGGCGGCGACCCTGGGCGGTGCGGAGGCGCTGCGCCGCGACGACGTCGGCCACCTGCGCCGGGGCGCCCGCGCCGACTACGTCGTGCTCGACGCCCCGTCGGCCGTGCACCTCGCGTACCGCCCCGGCGTCCCCCTCGTGCGCACCACCCACCGCGCGTAACCAGCCGCCCGTCGCAAGCCGCCGAGTACACGAAAATAGTCGCGATCCGGGCGGAATCGCGACAATTTTCGTGTACTCGGCGGCCGGCGACGGGCGCGGTCAGCGGGAGGCGAGGCCGGCGGCCGCCTCCAGGATGAGCAGGGCCGCGAGGCGGACCGTGCGTCCGTCGGGCGCGTCGACGGTCGCGTCCACCTCGGCGATGTCGATCGAGCGGACCAGCGGGGAGGCCGCGGCGAGCCGGGCGAACCGGCGCAGCTCCCACGCCGACAGCCCGCCCGGGATGGACGCCGGGCACGCCGGCGCCACCGACCGGTCGCACACGTCCACGTCGAGGTCGACGTGCACCGGGCCTCCCGCCGCCCCTGCGATCGCGAGCGCCTCGGCCATGACGTCGTCGAGCGGCCGCCCGTGCAGCGCGTCGCGGGTGACGACATGGATGCCGTGCTCGGCCGCGCGGGCCGCGTACGCGGCGGAGTTGGCGAAGTCCGCGATCCCGAGCTGCACGACCCGCCGCCCGTCGAGCCCGGCCTCCAGGAGGCGGCGGACCGGCGACCCGTTCGACACCCCGTCGCGCAGATCGTGGTGCGCGTCGACCGTGATCAGGCCCGCCGTCGCGAGCGCGTCCCCGGTCGCACCGAGCATCGCCGGAACGGTGAGCGCGTTGTCCCCGCCGACCGCCACCGTGAGGGAGGCCCGCGCGGCCACCCGGGCCATCGCCGCGGTCGCCCTGGCCTCGCCTTCCGACCCGTCGGGCTCCTCCACGTCGCCCGCGTCGGCGATCCGCAGCGCGTCGACGTCGAGTCCGGGAGCGAACGCCGAGTACCGCCGCAGCGCCTCCCGCACCGCCGCCGGGGTCGCGCCAGCGCCGGTTTGCGAGAGGGAGGTGCGCCAGGTCGGGATGCCGAGCAGCGCCAGGTCCACGCGCTCGTCCGCGGCGAACCCGGAGAGCGCCGGCCACCCGCCCGCGCGCGGCCACAGCGGATCGACGGACAGCTGACCGGACGACGACGACGCACTCATGCCCGCGACGCTACCAACCCGCCACCCACGCTCCCGCGCCGACTCCGGCGCCCCCGTCCGGCATCCCAGACACGTCACGCCCACCGGCCGAGTACGCGCTGATTCGCCCCCACCCCGCGACTACGCGCAGATTCGGCCGGAAACCGCCGAGTACGCAGAATGTCCGCGTACTCGGCGGTTGCCCGACGGCGAC
>NZ_JBPGXM010000205.1:0-4324 GCF_056755495.1 Leifsonia sp. KNZ12-8B | reverse complement strand
CCCCGCCCCCCCCCCCCCCCCCCCCCCCCCCCCCAACAAAACCCCCCCCCCCCCCCGGGGGGGGGGGTTTTTTTTTGGGGGGGGGGGGGGGGGGGCGGCCGGCGGCTTAGGCGGCCGGTGGCTCAGGGCTCCTTGTAGTCGCCCTCGGTGTAGTCGCCCTGCTGCGTCTCCGTCGACTCCTCGACCACCTCGTCGGTGTCGGTGTAGCTGCCCTTGGTCTCCGTCTCGGGGCCGACGCCGTCGGTCTCGGTGTACTGGCCGTGGACGGTCCGCTCGTGCGGCGCCTCCCCGTCGACCTCGGTGTAGCTGCCCTCGAGATCGTCGCGCGCGTCGTCGTCGATGCGGCCGGTCCGGTCATCCTCGTGTGGGGTGCTCATACCGGGGAGCCTACGCCGCAGCGCCTGCGAGGGCTATGCCCCGCCGGGCACTCCGCCGCCACCCCGCGACCGCCCCCTGCAACGCGTCCGTAGCCGCCACCCGGAGCACCGGAGTAGTCTGCGCGCGTCCACGACGAAGGGGCGGCGCGATGACCGACTCCGAGACGCAGGCGGCCCACCCGCACCGCATCCTCGAGCTGCGCGTGCACGGGATCAAGAACACGCCGCCCGCCGAGATGCTCGGCGTGCCGCAGAGCGAGCTGCGGCAGACCCAGGGCGACGAGAACGGCGGCTTCTGGTGGGCGCCGCACACGCCGGAGCCGGACCCGGACGACCCGCCGGACACCCTCGACCCGGCCGTCCCTCCACCCGAGGTCAGGCGCGAGGCGTACTCGTGGGGGCTCCTCGCGCGGTACGGCTCGGGACCGCTGCTGTTCATCGGCCAGTTCTTCGTGCAGCTGGCCTGGCTCCTCCTGCTGCCGTTCGGCCTCGCCAACACCGCGTACTGGACGCGCCGCATCCCTGACCAGCACCCCGGCGGCGAGTGGAGGGGCGGCATCGGCGCCGGTTCGCTGCGCATCTTCGCGCTGGGCCTCACCCTCCTCTACGTCTGCGCCCTCGGCTCGATCAGCCTCGATCTCGGGGCGCAGTGCGTCGGCGGGGGCGCCGCGGCCGGTGCCGGGCCGTGCCCCGCGCTCCCGCAGGCGGTGACCGACTTCTTCACCGGCCCGCTCGCCTGGCGCGGGAGGCAGCTGGCCGTGCTCTCGGTCGTGCCGATCGCGGGCATCCTGCTGCTCTACATCGTCGCCCGCCGCGCCCGCACGCGGTACGAGGCCGCGATCTTCGACACGACCGACCGGATGCGCCGAGCCCAGCACCCCGACGGACCGGTCAGGCCGCTGAGCTCCGAAGGGTTCTGGCAGACCTCGCGCGTCGGCTCGCCGACCGAGTGGCTGCACCTCGGCGCGAGCTTCTTCCTCATCGCGCTGCTGCTCGCCTGGGACCGTCTCTTCGCCGTCTACAGCGGCACCGCCGACTGCGCCAAGCTGCAGACCTTCGTGGCCAACGGCTGCGCGGCGCGGGCGGTGTCGGGAGGGCACTGGCTGTTCCTGCTCGCCCTGCTGCTGGGCGCCGCCGGGCTCACCCTCACCTTCGTCCTCGTCGGCGTCTTCTCGGACACGGAGGACAGCGGCGACCGCCCTGTGGCCCGCTTCCTCGCGGACAAGCTGCGCACCCGTGAGCGCAGCTCGCTGCTCCTGCTGTGGGTCGGCGTCCTCGTCTACCTGCTCACGGTCGTCGCGCTCGCGGTCGACGGCGACTACGGGCGCGCGACCGGCCCGGACGGCACGGCGCCGGCCTTCCTCGGGCTGGTGACCGCGCCCTCCCTCATCCTCGGGGTGCTCGTGGCCATCGCGATCTCGGCCCTCAGCTGGCGGCGCGGCGTGCCGCACGCGCTCTCCATCGCGATCATGGCCGTGGCCGGCGTGAGCTTCCTCATCGCCGTCGCGCTCGGGCCCACCCGGCTCGACGAGGCGGCGCGGCCGGCGCGGGCGGCGTTCTTCATCATCGCGGCGGCCGCCGTGATCGTCGAGCTCGCGCTGATCGCGCTCTGGCCGCGGCTCACCCGCGACCCGACCCCGCACCGGGTCGAGGGATGGGGAGGCACGGGCCCCGGCGTCATCATGCTGCTGGCGCTCGGGGCGGCGATGATCCTCTCGACGCTGCTGGTGCTCGGCACGCAGGCGTGGCTCGGGACGGGGGCGCCGGCCTGCGGCTGCGTGACGCCCGCGACCGTCGCCCTGCGGCCTCCCATCGTCTACCAGAACTTCGGCGACGTGCTGCCGCTGATCGCGATCGTGGTCGCCGTGGTCGCCGGGGTCGTCTTCTTCCTGCGGACGCGCTGGGTGCCGATGCTGACCACCCCGCCCACCCGTGGCGGCAGGCGGCCGCTCGTGAGCCCGGTCTCGCAGTACCCGGACGGCGTCGTGCAGCGGGCGGAGACGCAGGACCGGCTGGCGCTGAAGATCCTGCGCGCCCGCCGCCAGGCGGCCCTGTTCCACCGCGGGGAGCCCATCCTCGGGCTGCTGGCGGCGCTGCTCGCGGCCGGGTTCGTTGCAGCGCTCGCCGTGTCGTACACCGAGGTGTACCGCTGGATCGACAGCTTCGTCGGCCCGGTGCTCGGCATCATCGCCATCGCCGTGCTGGTCGTCATCATCGAGAACGCGATCACGGCCAAGGAGCGGCCGATCAGCGTGATGTGGGACCTGATGTGCTTCCTCCCGCGCGCCGGCCATCCCTTCGCGCCGCCCTGCTACGCCGAGCGCGCGGTGCCCGAGCTGCGCGACCGGGTGGTGGACTGGCTCGGCCACGACCTCGTCCCTCCCGCCGGCCTCGACCCGGCGGACCGGCTGCGCTGGCGTGAGGAGGTCGACGACCAGTCCCTGCGCCAGGAGCGGCCGTACAAGGTGGTCGTGAGCGCGCACAGCCTCGGCGCGGTACTGGCGGTGGCGTGCCTGTTCACGCTGCGGCCGGGCGGCGCCTCCCGCATCGCGAACGTCGGACTGCTCACCTACGGCACCCAGCTGCGCGTGTACTTCGGCCGGTTCTTCCCGGAGCTGTTCGGCCCGCAGGTGCTCGGCACCCTCCCGCAACTGCCGCCGTCGCTCGCCCAGGCGGACCCCTGGTACGCCCAGGTGCAGACGGACCAGCTCGGTTCGCCGCCGGAGTTCCCGCCGTCGCGGGCCACCGACCCGACGCTGGTGCAGCTGCTCACCCAGCCGGACGGCCGCGGCGTCGCCTGGTTCAGCCTGTGGCGCCGCACCGACTACCTCGGCTTCCCGGTCAACAGCAACGCGCCCAACGCGATCGACCGCGGCGCCGACGAGTTCGGGCCTCCCCGCTACCTGATCAAGGTCGCGACGCACCCCGACTACCCGTCGTCGCCGCAGTACGCCGCGGCCCTGCGCGAGCTGATCGAGCGGCTGGGGTGAGCGCTGCGGTGAGCGCTGCGCCCGCCGCCTCCGTCGAGGGGCGTCGTTCTGCCGCTATTTCGGCCCTTTCCGACAGAATGACGCCCTTCGGTGACGGGCCTGGGCGCGTTGCGGAGGCGGCAGCTTACGCCGGCCCTGTGAGCCGAGGAACCCCCCTTGCGCCGGCGGTCGCTCGGGCGTTCTGTGACCTCCATGAGCGACACGAGGAACGACGAAGAGCCGGTCACCGGCAACGACCCGACCAACGGGCTCGCCGGCGACCTCGAGGGTGACGACGGCGGCACCGTGGACCCCACGGCCGACCAGAACACCATCCAGGATGTCATCACCGACCTCGACCCCGACGAGGGGATCGAGGAGACCGGCGACGGCACCACCTCGTACAGCGAAGAGGGCAAGCCGTAAGGCGGCCAGGAGGGAGCAGCGCATGAGCGACACCAGTGGACTGCCGAACACCGACGCCGAGGGCGTGCCGGCCGAGGACCGGCCGGAGCGCTTCGAGCAGGGCCCGGGCGGGGCCTCCGGAACCGCCGACGCCCCCGATGCGTCCGGGTCGGCTGACTCGTCCGAGTCGGTCGACACGTCCGAATCGGACGTCGCGGGCGCCGAGGAGGCCGGCTCCGACAACGCCCCGGGCGCCGAGCGCGACGCGCAGGCGGCCGAGCCGGCCGAGACCGAGTCCGGCCAGGCGGGCGACACCGGCGCCGGGGTCTCCGAGCCCGGCGAGACCGGGGTCGCACCCGAGGGCGCGGAGGACGTCACCACCGAGGCGACCACCGGCTCCGAGAGCGCGGAGCCTCCGCCCGCCGACTTCGACCCGGCCCAGCAGCCGTCGAACCCCGACCTGGTCGGGAACACCGAGCCTCCGGACTGATCCGGACCAGCCACCGGGTCACGCCTCGATCCGGTCCCGACGGCCCCGCCTCTCATCCCAGGGCCTGTCTCTTATACACATCT
>NZ_JBPGXM010000204.1:0-4389 GCF_056755495.1 Leifsonia sp. KNZ12-8B | reverse complement strand
AGATGTGTATAAGAGACAGCCTCCCATGAAGGTCACCGTCATCGGCGCCGGATCCACCTACACGCCCGAGCTGGTCTCCGGGCTGTGGAACGAGCGGGAGCGCCTCCGCGTCGACGAGCTGTGGCTCATGGATGTGGACGGGCCCCGGCTCGAGGTCGTCGGCGGCATGGTGCGGCGGATGCTGGCGCGGCAGGGCGCCGACGTGCCGGTCACCCTCACCACCGACCGCACCGCCGCCATCGACGCAGCGGACGCGGTGCTCATCCAGCTGCGCGTCGGCGGGCAGGAGGCGCGGCTGCGCGACGAGCAGTTCCCGCTCGCGTGCGGCTGCGTCGGACAGGAGACCACGGGCGCCGGCGGCCTCGCGAAGGCGCTGCGCACGGTGCCGGTCGTGCTCGACATTGCCAGGGAGGCTCGCGAGCGCGCGAACCCGGGCGCCTGGATCGTCGACTTCACGAATCCCGTCGGCATCAACACCCGCGCCCTGCTCGACGACGGCCACCGGGCGCTCGGCCTCTGCAACTTCGCCATCGGCGTGCAGCGCTGGATCGCCCGCGAGCGCGGGGTCGAGCCGTCGCGGGTGGAGGTCGACCCGGTCGGGCTGAACCACCTCTCGTGGGTGCGCCACATCCGGGTCGACGGCGTTGACGTCCTGCCCGAGATGATCGCAGAGCGGTCCGACGAGCTCGGGCCGCGCGGGGGAGTGCCGGGGGAGCTGATCCGCGAGCTGGGCGTGCTCCCCTCCTACTACCTGAAGTACTACTACATGCACGACGCGACGGTCGCCGAGCTCGCGGCCGCCCGGCCCCGCGCGACCGTCGTCGCCGAGGTCGAGCGCGAGCTGCTCGCCCTGTACGCGGACCCGTCCGTCGACACCAAGCCGGAGCAGCTGGAGGCCCGCGGCGGCGCCTTCTACAGCGAGGCCGCGACCGCGCTCCTCGCCTCGCTGGTCGCCGGCACGGGCGACAACCACGTCGTCAACGTCCGCAACGACGGCCTGATCGCGGGACTCGCCGACGACGACGTCGTGGAGACGCTGTGCCGCGTCGACGCGACCGGCGCCACCGCCCTCCCGCAGGAGCCCGTCGCGCCCGAGCTGCTCGGGCTGATCCAGCACGTGAGCGCATACGAGCGGCTCGCCGCGCGCGCCGCGGTGACGGGTGACCGCGGCCTGGTGCGGAAGGCGCTGCTCGCGCATCCCCTCGTCGGCCAGTGGGATCTGGTCCGCGCCCTGGAGAGAGGACTGTTCGAGACCGGCGCCGCGTACCTCCCGCAGTTCGCGGAGCGCGCATGACCGACGTCGTCGTCTACGGCGCCACGTCGGCGGGCGTGGCGGCGGTGGCGTAATGAAGGAACCGTCTCGTGTCAATCCCCCGAATCCGGCCAGCAGCGGCACAGGCTCTTAGGGCACTATGTGATCCATGGGAAAACTCGTCTACGGCGCCGGTCAGGAGTATGACCTCGACGACCGCGTGCTCAGCCACGTGAAGCTGGCGATCGTCGCCAAGCTCCGGCGCCATGAGAGCTTCCTCCTCAACTGGGATGTGCCGGTCGAGCAGGGCTCCGGCCGCGTCTCGCTCTGGATCAGCCGCGAGGTCCCGCTGGCCTTCCAGTTCAGCGGCAGCCGACCTCCCGCGATCAACCCGCAGTGGCTGGAGGCGCTGATGCACACGTCGCAGCGCACCGGCGGCATGGTCGTCATGGCCGAGGACCAGGTGGAGCTGCACCTCCCGAGCTGAGCTCACGCACGACTTCCCCTCCCGGTCAATCCCTGTGGGAGCATCGTTCATCTCTTTACCGTTGCTTGCATGACTGTGCTCACTGCCGCGGCGGTCCTCCTGATGCTGCCCCGGCATGCGCGGACCCCGGTCGCGGTGCTGGCGAGAGAGGTCCCCTCCTCGCTCCGCCTCGACATCTTCGACGCCAAGGACACGTTCGTCCGGCTGCGGAAGGGTCCGGGCGGGCACGGACTCCCCGAACCGTACCGTCAGGTGTCGTGGGACGAGTTCCCCGCCGAGTCGGCGGCGGTGCTCGCGGTGTCGCACGACACGTTCGCGCAGGCGCGCTTCGCGTGCTCCGCCTCGGTCTTCGGCGCGGTGGATGCGGTCGTCCTGGTGCCGCGCACCGAGACGGGGGACGTCTACGAGCGCGTCCGGGTGCCCATCCCGTCGCTCGACCAGGCGTCGTGGCACGAGTACGAGCTGGCGGCACAGACGCGCAACGAGTGCCGGTACCGCGTGGCGAAGGCCCCCGCGCCGGTGGGAGGAGGGGCGGATGCTCTATCAGCTGTCTGAGATCGAGCGGATGCTCGACGCCGATCGTCCGCTGTTCGTGCGGTTCTCCGAGGGGTACGCGGCCGACCTCGTCGTCGGCAGCTCGGACCCGGAGACCGGGCTCGGCCTCCCGGGTCTCGCCGCCAGGCCGCTCGACCCGGAAGGCTGGTGGACCCTCCCTGCCGCCGAATGGATCGCGCGGCAGCTCGCCCGCTTCCACCGCGACGAGGCGCACTTCGCCTGGTTGCTGCGCGGAACGGTCGTCGGCCGCAGCGCCGAGGGCGAGCCGCTGATCGATCAGGTGGAGGTCGTGGGCCGCCTGGCGGACGGCCTGCTCGACCAGGCCGACCGCGTGTGGCGGGAGCGGTTCGACGCTGCCGTCGGCGCGACCGACGCCGAGCGGATGCCGGTGGCGCATGCCTGAGGCCCCGACCGGGGTGATGGAGGCGACGGCCGTCCTCATCCTCATCTCCGACGGCCCGTCCGGCGGCACCGCCATCGTGCTGCGCCGGCCGGAGGCGCCCGCGTTCATCGTGATGGGCGACGACACCGAGGAGGGCTTCGCCCGCCTGCGCCGGGGCGCGATCGCGTACGGCATGCCGGAGACGTACCAGGCCCTCCCGCGCGACATGATCCGCCAGGGGCACGTGCTGCACGTGCGCGACGACCACCGGCTGGGCCGGGTCGACCGGCACGGCACGATTTTCGGCACGAGCCCCGATCTGAAGCTCTGGATCCCGCTGGACGACGACGGGAGGCCGTTCGAGCGCATGCGGGTGCCCATCCCGTCGCTGGATCGGCCCGCCTACCTCGAGTTCGTCTTCGCAGGGCGCGGCTCGGACGACGCGCTGCTGTACGAGCTCGACGGGGAGGCGCGCATCGGCGACGGCTACCTGTGCCCCTACTGCGGCAAGCTCACCGAGCAGAAGGAGCCGCACACCGCCCGGCACGGCGTCGCCGGGCATCTGCACGCCGGCGTCGCGGCCGGCGGCGAGGAGAGCGACGTGCGCGAGCCGGCCCCGCTCACCGGGCCGATCGAGCTCGGCGGCCACCCCGGCACGGGGTCGCGCCTGTGAGCCGGGCGTTGCGCGTCCTCGTCTGGCAGGTGCACGGCGGGTGGATGGACGCGTTCGTGCGCGGGAAGCACACGTACCTCCTGGCCGTCGACCGCCAGGGTGAGGGCGCGGTGGGCGCCCGCGACTGGCCGCGCGCGCAGGACGTGCCGGAGGAGCAGCTCGCCGAGGCCGAGTTCGACGTGGTGGTCGCGCAGCGGCCGGAGGAGCTCGACCGGCTGGAGCAGCTGACCGGCAAGCGCCCGGGCGTCGATGTGCCGGTGATCTTCGTGGAGCACAACACGCCCCGCGCGGACGTGCCGACCTCCCGGCACCCGCTCGCGGACCGGGACGACCTCGTCATCGTGCACGTCACGCACTTCAACTCCCTGTTCTGGGACACCGGCTCGACGCGCACGGTCGTGATCGAGCACGGGGTGGTGGACTACGGCAGCTTCTTCACCGGCGAGCTGGCGCGGTCGGCCGCCGTGATCAACGAGCCGGTGCGGCGCTGGCGCGTCACCGGGAGCGACCTGCTCGGCGGCTTCGCGGCGATCGCGCCGGTCGATGTGTTCGGGATGCAGGTCGACGGACTCGCGCAGGCCCTCGGCGTCGGCCCGGAGCAGGTGGTGGCGGCGGGCGACCTCCCCGCGCCGCAGCTGTTCGCCGAGCTCGGGCGGCGCAGCGTGTACGTGCACCCGAACCGCTGGACCTCGCTCGGGCTGTCGCTGATCGAGGCGATGACCGCGGGGATGCCGGTGGTCGCGCTCGACACGACCGACGCCCGCCGCGCGGTCGTGCCCGGCGTCGGCGCGATCTCGACGGACGTGCGCGAGCTGCACGCCGCGGTGCGCGCCTTCATCGACGACCCGGAGCGCGGGCGCGCATCGGGCGAGATGGCGCGCGAGTGGGCGCTCGAACGCTTCGGCCTGGCCCGCTTCCACTCCGACTGGGACGCCCTCCTGTCGACCTGGGTCGGGTAACGCCGCCGCCCGACCCGGCACCCGTCGAGTACGCGTGGATTCGCCCCGAAACGGTCGAGTACGCGGAGTATCCGCGTACTC
>NZ_JBPGXM010000203.1:0-4469 GCF_056755495.1 Leifsonia sp. KNZ12-8B | reverse complement strand
GGCCCGCCCCCCGCCCCCCCGCCCCCCGCGCGCGGGCGGCCGCGGGCGGCGCGCGCCGAGGGGTGAGGCGTGGCGGGTCCGGCCGCCGAGAAGTCACCACATGCCACGACTCGGCGCGGGGGGCGGCGCCGGGGGCGGGTCAGCGCTCCACGAGGGTGAGGCGCTGGTTCGGGCGGGTCATCGCGACGTAGAGGGAGGCTGCGCCGCGCGGGCTCTCGGCGGCGAGCGCCGCCGGATCGGCGAGGACGACCGCGTCGAACTCCAGGCCCTTCGCCTCGAAGCCGGTCAGCACCGCGATCGGGCGCGTCAGACCCGCCGCCCCGCGGGCCGCGTCGTCGCCGAAGCGGGCCAGGACGGCCGCTGCCACGGCCTCCGCCTCGTCCTGAGCCACGATGACGGCCAGCGTGCCCTGGCCGTCGATGCCGCGGTCGTGCTCCACCGCCTCCACGACGGCGTCCGCCAGGCCGCGATCGCCCGGCGCGGCCGCGGTCCGGCGGATGGGCCAGTCGCCCTCGCGGACCGCGCGCGTCGGGGTGATCGGGAGGCCGGCCTCCGCCGCGATCCGCTCCGCCTCGCGGGTGATCTGGGCCGGGGTGCGGTAGTTGACCGTCAGCTCCTCTAGGCGCCAGGCCTCCTTGAACGACGGCTTCAGCGCGTCCTCCCAGCTCGTCGCGCCCGCGGCGGAGGCGACCTGGGCGATGTCGCCGACGATCGTGAACGACTTCATCGGGCAGCGCCGCACCAGCACGCGCCACTGCATCGGGGAGAGCTCCTGCGCCTCGTCCACCACCACGTGCCCGTACGTCCATGACCGGTCGGCGGCGGCGCGCTCGGCAGTCGAGCCGCGGTCGACCCGCTCGGCGAAGCCGTCCGCCAGCTGCTCGGCGCTCACCAGCCCCTGCACGCCCATGTTGCGGATCGCGGCGCGCGCGTTCTCGAGGTCGCGCTTGCGCTGCCGCTCGCGCTCGCGGTCGGCCGGATCCGGCCGGCCGGGGAAGTCCCCGAGCAGCTCGGCGGCCTCGTCGAGCAGCGGGACGTCCGAGACGGTGAACGGCGCAGAGCGGTCCCGGCGCAGGGCGTCGCGCTCGGCCTGGCTCCAGCGCGGGGTCAGCTCCGCCAGCCAGGCGGGCCGCGCGTACAGGTCCTGCAGCAGCTTCTGCGGGGTGAGCGGCAGCCAGGCCGTGTTGAGCAGCACACGCACGTCGTACGAGGTGCGCAGATCCTCCCGCAACACCTTCAGGTCGGCGTCGTCGAGCGTCGAGCCTCCCGCCCGGAGCTGGGCGGCGAGCTGGTCGGTCAGCTCGGTCAGCGCGCTCTTCACGAACGTGACCCTGGCGACGTTGTGCGGCTTGCCCGTCCGCTGCGCCTTGGCGATGGCGCGCTGGATGAGCTCGGGCTGCACCTCCAGCCGCTCGTTGTCGATCACGACGGTCTGCGGCTCGGCCGGCGCCTTCTGACGCGACCGCACCGCGCGCCACAGCAGCCGGGCCATCGGGGCGGCGCCCTTCAGCCGGGCGGCCTCCGGCGCATCCTCAGCCGTCGCCTCCACGCCGGGGAACAGCTCGCCGAGCGTCTGCATGACGACGCCCGTCTCACCGAGCGAGGGCAGCACCGCCTCGATATAGCGCAGGAACGCGCTCGACGGCCCCACGACCAGCACGCCGGAGGAGCTCAGCCGCTGCCGGTTCGCGTACAGCAGGTAGGCGGCGCGGTGCAGCGCGACCGCGGTCTTGCCGGTGCCGGGTCCGCCCTGCACGACCAGCGCGCCGCGGAGGTCGGAGCGGATGATGCGGTCCTGCTCGGCCTGGATGGTCGCGACGATGTCGTGCATGCGGCCGGTGCGCTGCGCGGTCAGCGCCGCCAGCAGGGCGCCCTCGCCCTGGATCTGCTCGCCGGAGCCGCCGGCGTCGCCGTCCAGCAGGGCCTCGTCGAACACCTCGTCGTCGATGCGGACGACCTGCCGGCCGGTCATCGTCAGGTGGCGGCGGGCGCGGACGCCCATCGGCGCGCTCGCCGTCGCCTGGTAGAAGGCGCTCGCCTGCTGCGCCCGCCAGTCCAGCAGCAGCGACCGCTGGTCCTCGTCGCGGAGCCCGATGCGGCCGATGTAGCGGTGGTCGGAGCCGTCGACCGGCTCGTCGAGCAGCAGCCGCCCGAACACGAGCCGCGCATCCACCTCCCGCAGCTGGGCGAGCTGGTCCTCGTAGAGGCGCGCGAAGGCGTCCCGCTCGCTGCGTGCCTGGTGGTTGCCGCCGACGCTCTCCTTGCGCACGCGCACCAGGCGTTCCGCCGTCTCCGCCCGCAGGGCGTCGAGCCGGTCGTACAGCCCGGCGACGACGGCGCGTTCCCGGTCGAGCTCCGATTCGTGCACGCGCTGACCACCTCTCTTTTCCGGGCCGACAGTCTACGACCTCCCGGCCCGAGGATGCAGGGAACCAGCCGTGAACCGCCGTCCGGGCGCTCTCCCAGCCCGGGCACGCTAGGGTGGAGGTACTGCGAGTCCATCGGACTCCTGCGTCGTCAGAACGCACCGCGCTGTCAGCGCACTTCTCACGGCGAACGAATGCGCTCCCTGCGCCTTCGCCCACCTTCCCGTCGCGCCGCGCCGACCGTGCTGCGCAACCGGGACCCGATGCCCGAAAGGCACCAGTGACCACCACGACCTTCGCCGATCTCGGCGTGCCCGCTCCCCTCGTCGCCGCGCTCGCGGCCGACGGCAAGACGGAGCCGTTCCCCATCCAGACCGACACCCTGCCCGACACGCTCGCCGGGCGCGACGTGCTGGGCCGCGGCAAGACCGGCTCCGGCAAGACCATCGCGTTCTCGCTCCCGCTCGTCACCCGGCTCGGCGACGGCAGCAAGCGCCGCGCCTCGCGTCCGCGCGGCCTGGTGCTCGCACCGACCCGTGAGCTGGCGACGCAGATCGCCGCGACCCTCCAGCCGCTCGCCGACGCAGCGGGCCTGCGCATCACGACCGTGTTCGGCGGCGTGTCGCAGAACCGCCAGGTGGAGGCGCTGCGCGGCGGCGTCGACATCCTCGTCGCCTGCCCCGGCCGGCTCGAGGACCTGATGAAGCAGCGGCTCGTGTCGCTCGACGCGGTCGAGATCACCGTGCTCGACGAGGCGGACCACATGGCCGACCTCGGCTTCCTGCCCGGCGTCACGCGCATCCTGTCGGCGACCCCCGCCGACGGGCAGCGCCTGCTGTTCTCGGCGACGCTGGACAACGGCGTCGACAAGCTGGTCGCCCGGTTCATGACCTCCCCGGTCATGCACTCGGTCGACGACGAGAACAGCCCGGTGGAGGCGATGACCCACCACGTGTTCGAGGTCGCGTCCGCGGACGACAAGAAGGACCTCGTCACCATGCTCGCCTCGGGCCGGGGGAAGCGCATCCTGTTCATGCGGACCAAGCACCACGCGAAGCGCCTCGCCAAGCAGCTCACGGCGTCGGGCATCCCGGCGGTCGACCTGCACGGCAACCTGTCGCAGCCGGCGCGCGACCGCAACCTCGCCCGCTTCGGCTCCGGGGAGGTGCGCGTGCTGGTCGCGACGGACGTCGCCGCCCGCGGCGTGCACGTCGACGAGGTCGAGCTGGTCGTCCACGTCGACCCGCCCGCGGAGCACAAGGCGTACCTCCACCGCTCCGGCCGGACGGCACGCGCCGGCAGCAGCGGCGACGTCGTCACCGTGATGCTGCCCGAGCAGGCCGGCGACGTCCGCGCGCTGCTGCGCGCCGCAGCCATCACGGCGACCCCGCAGAAGGTCGACGCCGCGCACGCCGCGGTCGTCGAGCTGGTCGGCGAGCGCGCGCCGCGCGTGGCGCCCGAGGTCGCGGCGGCCGCCGCGGCTGCGGCCGCCGGCGGCGGTGCGGGCAGCGGGCGCGGCGCGGCCGGCGGTGGACGCGGTGCGTCCGGCGGCGGGCGTGGTGGGTCCGGCGGCGGACGCGGGCGTGGGCGCTCGCAGGCCGCGGGTTCCGGCGCCGCCTCCGGCGGGAACGCCGAGCGGTCGGCGGCCGGGCGTGCCGGTGGTGCGCTCGACGGAGCGGCCGGCGGCCGGTCGGACGGCGCCGGCGGCGGCCGTCGTCGCCGCGGAGGCCGCGGTCGCGCCGCCGCGGGTGGCGAGCAGACTCACGGCTCGGCCACCGGCGAGACTCGGCGCGGCGAGCAGGCGGGCCGCACGGCCCGCGGCGGCTCCGAGAGCGCCGGACGTCGCGATGCGGCCGGCGGCGAGCAGCGTCGTCGCGGCAGCGCCGCCACCCAGGGCCACAGCGGTCGCACCGGCTCGGGCGCCTCGCACGGCTCGGGCGCGAACGCGGGCTCGCACGGATCGCGCGGCGGCCTCCGGGTCGGCCAGCTCGTCGACGCGAGCACCCGCCGCGGCAACGGCAGCCGCCGCGCCCGCGGCTGACGGCGGCGGAACACAGTACGGAAATAGGGAGGCGCTCCCGGCCCTGTCTCTTATACACATCT
>NZ_JBPGXM010000202.1:0-4520 GCF_056755495.1 Leifsonia sp. KNZ12-8B | reverse complement strand
CCGAGGAGCTGCCGCACTTCCTGCCCGACTCCGGGTACGACCCGGTGGGCCTGCCGCACCTGCGTGAGGCGATCGCCGAGCGGTACCGGCAGCGCGGCCTCCCGACCGATCCCGACCAGGTGCTCGTCACGGTCGGCGCGCAGCAGGCCATCGCTCTCATCGCGCGCACGTTCCTCGGCCGCGGCGACCGGGCGCTGATCGAGATGCCGACGTATCCGCACGCGATGGAGGCGCTGCGGCTCTCCGGTGCACGGCTCGTGCCGATCACGGTGACGCCGGCCCCCTCCGGCCCGCACGCGATCGACGCGGCGGGCGATGCGCCAGGAGGGGACGGCTGGGACGTGGAGGCGGTCGAGCAGTCCTTCCGCCGGGCCAACCCGGCGCTCGCCTACCTGATCCCCGACTTCCACAACCCGACCGGCGCCTCCATGTCGCCCGCGACGCGCGAGCGCATCCTCGCCGCGGCCGCCTCCCACGGCACGATCGTCGTCGCGGACGAGACGACCGCCGACCTCGACATCGACCGCGTCGGCGAGCACCTGCCGTTCCCGCTGTACGGCGAGCGGAACGCCGGGGATGCGCCCGTCATCCTCATCGGCTCGGCGAGCAAGGTGCTGTGGGGCGGCCTGCGGATCGGCTGGATCCGCGCCGACCGCCCGGTCGTGCAGCGCCTCATCTCCGCCAAGCCGGCGACCGACCTCGGCACGCCGATGCTCGAGCAGCTCGTCGTCGCGCGCATGCTGCCGCAGGTGCCCCGGATCGTGGAGGAGCGGCGCGAGCAGCTGCGCCAGGGCCGCGAGACCGTGCGGCGGCTCGTCGGCGAGACCTTCCCCGAGTGGAGGGTGCCCAGCCTCCGCGGCGGACTCGCCGCCTGGGTGGGCATCGGCGCGCCGGTCAGCTCGGCGCTCGCGCTCGCGGCCCGCAATCACGGGCTGCTCATCGCGGCCGGGCCGCGGTTCGGGCTGGACGGCGCGTTCGAGCGCTTCCTGCGCATCCCGATCACGTACACGCCGGATGAGACGGCCAGGGCCGTCGCCGCCCTGTCGCGGGCGTGGGCGGTCACCTCGGCCGAGCCGTCGCCGTTCCTCGACGCGGGGACGCTGCCGAGCGTGGTCTGAGGCGGCGCCGGGCCGGTCCGGTCCCGGCCGGTCCCGGCTCGCCGGGGGAGCGGCGCCGCCGCAAGTGGTACCGCGGCATGAGGCGGGCTCCCGGTCACCGGTGGGAGGATCGAGAGGTCCTGCCATCACCCGAGGGGATCCCGTGCACTTTCTCGCCGTGCTCAGCATGAAGAACCGCGCCCTGATCGCGCTGGTCACCATCGTCGCCGCCGTGTTCGGCGGCCTCGCGCTGACGAACCTCAAGCAGGAGCTGGCCCCCTCCATCTCGTTCCCGCAGCTCGCGGTGCTGACCAGCTATCCCGGCGCGTCGCCGGAGGTCGTCAACAACGACGTGAGCACGCCGATCGAGGCGGCCATCCAGGGCGTGCCCGACCTCGAGAGCACCTCCGCGGTCAGCAGCACGAACCAGTCGATCATCACGGCCCGCTTCACCTACGGCACCGACCTGGCGACCGCCGAGCAGAAGATCGAACGGGCCATCAACCGCATCTCCTCGACCCTGCCCGCCGACGTGGAGCCGCAGGTGCTCTCGGGCAGCATCGACGACCTCCCCGTCATCCAGCTCGCGGTGAGCGGCGGCGACGACCAGCGCAAACTCAGCGACGACATCACCCGGCTCGCGCTGCCCGACCTCAAGGACGTCGCCGGCGTCAACGACGCCCAGCTGGTCGGAGAGGTCGGCCGCCGCATCACGATCACGCCCGACGACGCGAAGCTCGCCGCCGCGGGCGTGACCCGCCAGTCGATCACGGACGCGCTCAAGCAGAACGGCGTGCTGCTGCCCGGCGGCTCCATCACCGAGGACGGCAAGACGCTCTCCATCCAGTCGGGCGCGCAGCTCGGGTCGGTCGACGACATCGCGGCGCTGCCGCTGGTGGCGTCGGCGTCGGCGTCGGCGAGTGGAGGCGCGGGTGCGGCCGGCGCGGGCGCGTCCGCGGGCGCCGGTGCCGGAGCCGCCGGGGCCGCCGGGGCCGCCGGAGCCGGTGCCGCCGCGGCCGTGCCCGCCGTCGTCGCGCCCGCCGCTCCTCCCACCATCGGAGCGGTCGCCGCCGTCGCCGAGGTCGACGACCCGGTGACCTCGCTCTCGCGCGTCGACGGCAAGCCCGCCCTCACGATCGCGGTCACCAAGCTGCCGTCTGCCAACACGGTCGAGGTCTCGCACGGCGTGCGGGACATCATCCCGGACCTCAAGGACAAGCTCGGCGCCGGGACGACGATCACGGTCGTTTTCGACCAGGCGCCGTTCATCGAGCAGTCGATCCAGTCGCTGACCGAGGAGGGGCTGCTCGGCCTGCTGATGGCCGTGATCGTCATCCTCGTGTTCCTGCTGTCGATCCGGTCCACGCTGGTGACGGCGATCTCCATCCCGACGAGCGTGCTCATCACCTTCATCGTGATGTGGGCCACGGGTTACACGCTCAACATCATCACGCTCGGCGCGCTCACCATCGCGATCGGGCGCGTGGTCGACGACTCCATCGTCGTCATCGAGAACATCAAACGGCAGCTGGTCCCCGGCGCCGACCGGGCCGTGACCATCGTGCGGGCCGTGCGAGAGGTCGCGGGCGCGATCACCGCCTCCACCATCACGACGGTCGCGGTGTTCCTGCCGCTCGCGTTCGTCGGCGACGTGACCGGCGAGCTGTTCCGGCCCTTCGCGCTCACCGTGACGATCGCGCTGCTGTCATCGCTGCTCGTCGCGCTGACGATCGTGCCGGTGCTCGCCTACTGGTTCCTGCGGGCGCCGAAGGCGCACAAGCACGAGGGCGGCGCCGAGGCCGGCGCCGGCGCCCTCTCGGTCGAGGAGGCCGCGGCCGCGGCCGGCACGGAGGACGAGCTCGAGCACCCGTCGCGGCTGCAGAAGGGCTACCTCCCGATCATCCGCTGGACGCTGCGGCACTCGGCGCTGACCGTCGTGCTCGCGATCGTCGTGCTCATCGGCACGGCCGCCCTCGCGCCGCTGATGAAGACGAACTTCCTGGGCTCCAGCGGCCAGAACTCGCTCACGGTGACGCAGACCCTGGAGCCGGGCGCGAGCCTCCAGGCGAAGGACGACGCCGCGAAGCAGGTGGAGCAGAAGCTGCTCGACACCGACGGCATCGAGACCGTGCAGGTGTCGATCGGGTCGAGCGGGTCGAGCCTGCGCGACGCCTTCACCGGCGGCGGCGGCAACACGACCTTCTCGATCACCACCGACCCCGACGCCGATCAGGAGAAGCTCCAGTCGACGATCGAGGACGAACTGGCCGGGTTGAAGGGGCAGGGCGACATCCAGGTGTCGTCGCAGAGCGGGTTCGGCGCCTCCACCGACATCGAGGTCGACATCACCGCGAGCAGCGACCAGGACCTCCAGACCGCCACCGACTCGGTCGTCGCCGAGCTGAAGAAGCAGAAGTCGCTGTCACAGGTCACCGACAACCTCAGCGCGTCGCTGCCGTACATCTCGGTGGCCGTCGACCGGACGAAGGCGGCGGAGGCCGGCCTCAGCGAGGTCGCCGTCGGCACGATCGTGTCGCAGGCCATGCAGCCGACGCAGGTCGGGACGGTCGCGATCGACAACACGACGCTGACGATCTACCTGCAGAGCGCGAACCCGCCGACCACCGTCGCCGGGCTCGCGGATCTGCCGATCCCGACAGCGGCCGGACCGGTCCCGCTCAGCTCGCTCGCCACCGTCGAGCTGGCGAACGGCCCGGCGACCGTCACGACCGAGCGCGGGCTGCGCGCCTCCACGGTCACCGCCACGCCGGCCACCGACAACCTCACGACCGCGAACACGGAGGTCGCCGCAGCGCTCGACAAGGCCGACCTGCCGGACGGCGCCACGGCGAAGGTGGGCGGCGTCTCGTCGAGCCAGACCGACGCCTTCCAGCAGCTCGGGATCGCGCTGCTGGCGGCCATCCTGATCGTCTACATCGTGATGGTGGCGACGTTCCGCTCGCTGCGGCAGCCGCTGCTGCTGCTGGTGTCGGTGCCGTTCGCGGCGACGGGCGCGATCCTGCTGCAGCTGATCTCGGGCATCCCGCTCGGCGTCGCCTCGCTGATCGGGGTGCTGATGCTGATCGGCATCGTGGTGACCAACGCGATCGTGCTCATCGACCTGGTGAACCAGTACCGGGCGCGCGGGCTGTCGGTCTCGGACGCGGTCGAGCACGGCGCCTCCCGCCGACTCCGCCCGATCCTCATGACGGCGCTCGCGACCATCGCGGCACTGACGCCGATGGCGATCGGCCTGACCGGGCACGGCGGCTTCATCTCGCAGCCGCTCGCGATCGTCGTGATCGGCGGCCTCGTGTCGTCGACCGTCCTGACCCTCGTCGTGCTGCCGACGCTGTACAACCTCGTGGAGGGTGCGCGCGAGCGGCGGATGGCCCGGAGGGCGGCGCGCGCACCCCCCACGAG